>CAIYZI010000619.1 GCA_903930665.1 uncultured beta proteobacterium | reverse complement strand
TCTCGTAGGGAAAGGAATTCCCAAAGCCCTACAAAGTGACTAAGTAAATTAAGCCTTTTTCTTAGCTGGCTTTTCAGCAGCTTTCGCTTCTGCAGCAGCAGCTTTTTTCTCGGCTGTTTTTGCAGCACCATCACCAGCAGCTTTAGCAACAGCTTTGCTACCGAATTTCTGACGGAATTTCTCAACGCGACCAGCGGTATCCATAATTTTCTGGGTACCAGTGTAGAAAGGGTGTGATTCAGATGAAGTCTCGATCTTGGCTAATGGATATTCGTTGCCATCTTCCCACTTGATTGTCTCTTTAGTAGACATTGTGGAGCGAGTCTTAAAGCTGAAATTGTTAGAAACGTCTACAAAGACGATTTCACGATATTCGGGGTGAATGCCAGGTTTCATTATGAGTCCTATCAGCGGGTAGCCGTTTTAGTCGAAATGACTTAAATACTTACCCAGGTTTTTAAAAGCAATAAAAGTGAAATTATGCCATGAAATCAATGGGAAAGCGCAGTTTTACTGGCCTTCCCGGGGTGAATTAACCACCTTTGCGCATTAAATCAAAGAATTCGCCATTATTTTTGGTGGATTTGAGCTTATCAACGATGAAGTTCATCGCCTCGATATCGTCCATATCAGCCAATAATTTGCGTAAAACCCAGATTTTTTGCAGGTTTTCAGCTTTAACCAGTAATTCCTCGCGGCGTGTACCGGATTTATTGAGGTTGATCGCTGGGTAAACGCGACGCTCCGCCAGGCGACGCTCAAGGTGTACTTCCATATTGCCGGTTCCCTTGAACTCTTCGTAAATCAGGTCATCCATACGGCTACCAGTTTCAATCAAGGCTGTGGCTAAGATGGTGAGGGAGCCGCCTTCTTCTACGTTACGGGCTGCACCGAAGAAGCGCTTTGGACGTTGTAAAGCATTGGAGTCAACACCGCCAGACAAGACTTTTCCTGATGAAGGAACAACCGTGTTGTAGGCACGAGCAAGGCGAGTAATAGAGTCAAGCAAGATGATTACGTCTTTGCCCATCTCTACCAAGCGCTTAGCTTTCTCAATTACCATTTCTGCAACCTGAACGTGGCGTACTGCTGGCTCATCAAAGGTAGAGGCAACGACTTCGCCTCGTACTGATCGTTGCATTTCAGTAACCTCTTCTGGGCGCTCATCAACAAGAAGAACGATCAAAATTGCATCGGGATTATTTGCGGCGATCGCATGGGCAATGTGCTGCATCATGACGGTCTTACCGGACTTTGGTGAAGACACAATCAAGCCACGTTGGCCAAAGCCAATCGGGGAGATCATGTCGATTATGCGGCCAGTTAAATTTTCTTCGGCCTTAATATCGCGCTCTAAATTAATAGTGCGATTAGGGTGAAGCGGTGTTAAGTTCTCGAACATGATGCGGTTCTTTAAAGCCTCTGGAGGCAAACCGTTAATCTTGTCGACTTTTACTAGAGCAAAGTAACGCTCGCCATCTTTAGGGGTGCGTACTTCACCTTCTACGCTGTCACCAGTATGTAAATTAAAGCGACGAATTTGCGCAGGAGAAATATAGATGTCATCTGCAGAAGCCATGTATGAAGCTTCTGGGGAGCGCAAGAAACCAAAGCCATCAGGCAGCACCTCTAAAGTGCCATCACCAAAAACGGTTTCACCAGTCTTCGCACGTTTTTTCAGAATGGCAAACATCAATTCTTGTTTGCGCATGCGTTGAGTATTTTCAATCTCCAGGCTGGCTGCCATTTCAAGCAGGGCGGATACGTGGAGGACTTTGAGTTCGGTTAATTGCATGTGGTTCTCAGGTGTAAATAATTTAGATTTGTTTTGTGCTATCGCTGTCCTGATCTACATCAGACGGATATGGAACAACAGAATATTGGGGGATTTGCTAAAGAAAAAAAAGGGGGGGTAAATTGCTGGATGTTGGCGCACTAGAAGTGCGTTTGACTAATACTACACCAAAAAATTAGTGTGACAAGTAGTTGGGTGATAAAAACTACAGGCTCACCTAGTGAGCCTGTAGTCGAGGACTATTTACAGGTGACTATCAATAAAGGCAGACAACTGAGATTTGGCCAAAGCACCTACTTTTTGAGCGGCAACAGTGCCATTCTTAAAAAGGATCAATGTAGGAATGCCGCGAATATTGAATTGGGCAGGAACGCCTTGGTTCTCATCCACATTCATTTTTGCGATTTGGAGTTTGTCGCCATACTCACCGGCGAGCTCTTCGAGAATCGGACCAATCATTTTGCAAGGACCGCACCATTCAGCCCAGAAGTCGAGCAATACAGGTTTATCGGACTTGAGGACGTCTTGTTCGAAAGAGGCGTCAGTTACGTGTTTAATGCCGGCACTCATGAAAATTCCTTATTTAGGCTTATTTAGTTATAACGTTACAGCGCTTATATTAGCAACAAGACAAACTTTCTGCATAAAAAGAAAATTACTCATACTTATTAACCCTAAAGCGCCTCGCTCAATGCCTCTTCCATTTCCCACAATTTCCGAGCAAAAACAGCCCTATGCCTGGTTAGTGACGCCCGATGCAAGCGTTCTCGAGCAGTTGGCAGTGGGAATTTGGGATTATGCGAAACAAACTCAACAACGCCCCCTAGTGGTGCTTAGTACGGCGGGACCTTTAATGGGTGTGAGGGCAGCGCTAGAAAAGTACCGTCCAAATGCAGGCGCCCTAGAGCCAGGAATTTCCTTCTTGCCTCAAGTCATGAGTTTTAATGATTGGCTAGAGGCAGCGCCAAGTGCCTGGAAATTTCCCAAGAAACAGTCCGATCTCGAGCGTTGGTTGGCGGTGTATGCCACCATCAGAAAGCATTCTGAATTGCAGGCCCGCTTTAAAGCGGAGACTGAGGCTGGAGCTTGGGGGTTGGCACAGGCCATTATTCAAGCCTGCGACACCTTGTCGGCAGCTATTGCCCCTAAACTCCAAAATGAACTACACGCGTTAATACAGGATAGAGAACATGCTGATATTCAGATTGGTCAAGAATGGGTTGGCAAGCTGCAAGTATTACTTGATCAAACCATCAGTGAAGCCTACCCATTATTGGCTAGAAGAGTTGTAGATCAAGAAGCTCACGTATTGCTGGCATTTTGGCGTTACATCAGTAGTACTGGCGACCCAGCATTTCGCAAGCAATTTGCAATGGCCGCTTATTTAGAGCAAGCAAAATTGTTAGTGGCAAATCATCAAGTACCAAGACCACTAATTTGGGTGGAGACGGCTGATGCCACCCCCATTGATCAAGAGCTTATCAACAAACTCTTGAGTGATTATGCGCAATATGCTCCAGTAGTAGAGATCAAGATGGATTGGCGATCTGTGGGCTTATGGGCTGAATCCATTGGGGGTGAAGATGCTCAAAGTCAGGTCGCTAGCAATGTTGCAAAAGCCCATCCACAACATTGGCACTTAATTGCTGCCAAGCGTTTTGAAGAGCTTGCATGGACAGCGGCCAAAACGATTGAAGAGCATCTCATTGATGGCAAGACCAATATTGCTTTAGTAGCGCAAGATCGCTTGGTTGCCAGGAGGGCGCGTGCTTTGCTTTCTCGCTTGGGCCCATCACTGAAAATTCAGGATGAAACTGGTTGGAAGTTATCCACTACCCGTGCAGCAGCAGCCCTCAATGCCTGGCTTGAATTAATTGGTGCGCCTTCTGAAGGCCCAACTGCCGTTCAGCTCCTAGAGCTTCTACAAAATCCATTCTTAGATATTCCTAAGATACTCAATCAAAGTCCAAATATATGTTTGGGGCTGATTGCGCAGCTAGAGGATCTCTTGATGGCCAGCCAAGCTCATACGGGTTGGCAATCTTTTCATCTGGCTATTGAGGGCTCAAGAGATCATGGTTCTTCGGTCTCAAATCCCTTGCTCTTAGAGCTTTTGCAAAGCATTCGCGGTCGTTTAAAGCGCTGGCGTGGCATCAAGACGCATTGCGCTCAGGCTCATGAGTATCTTGTTGCAGATCTAGAGGCTTTGGGAATGACTCTAGGTTTGGAGAAAGATCCTGCTGGAAAGCAATTATTGGAGGCACTCAATACTTTTGACTTTATGGGCGAAGGTCATCGACAAATCACTATGCGTATATCAGAGTGGTTAAGTCTTCTTAAAACTGTTATTGAAGAATCTGCCTACCAAGAGGATGGCAAAGAGGCGCAGGCTAGTTTAAGTATTTTGCCTTTGAGCTCCACACGTCTTCGCGAGTTTGAGGCAGTTGTATTAGTAGGTTGCGATGAACAACAATTGCCTGCATATTCTGAGCCACCATTATTTTTCTCGGATGCTTTAAATCGTCTCTTGATGGGCTCCACTATTGATGCGCAATTTATTCAGCAATCTAAAGACTTATCACAGCTACTGATCTCTTGTCCGAGCGTAACACTGCTTTATCAAAGCAAGGGAAGAAGCGGGGAGCCTTTAAGACCTTCTGCGTGGATACAGCGCTTGCAGCTTGCCCTCCCTGATTGGAAAGCTGAGAGCGCATCCATGAGAATGCGTGATGGTAAATCTTTACCTTCTCAAATGTCTGTCACAGGTTTGGCTGAAGACTTACCAATGCCGCTTTCCATGAGCCCGAGTGCCTATAAGGCGTTACGTGATTGTCCTTATCGGTATTACGTACGTAGTCTTTTGGGTCTGCGAAGACTCAAGGGCTTTGAAGAAGGCTTTGATGCCTCATTAGCAGGTCAAACATTACATAAAATTTTGCGCAATTTTTATCACGCCATGAAGACGGAGGATCAAAATCATTCGTCTTCAATTCTGAGTGATATACAACTTAGGCGTACCTGGATGAAGCAGCATTTGATGGCTATTTCAGAACAAGTATTTAGGCGTTTAATTGAGGGGGATGCTCGGGTCTTGGGAATATTGCGAGATTGGCAAAAGCAAGTCCCTAGCTTCATAGAGTGGCAGTTAGGGTGCGAGAAACAAGGTTGGCAGTTCCATGATGCGGAAGTGAAGGTGGGTTTTGATTTGCCTTTTACCGATCAATATGGAATAGAGCGGCAGATTCGGATTGAAGGGTATGCCGATCGTTTTGATATCAATATCAATGATAAAAATTCGGCATCAGTGATTGACTACAAAAATCAAAATATCAATAAAGTAGAGTCACGTGCTCTGACGGTTCTTGATGACCCTCAATTGCTGATCTATGCTCGCGCTGCCAATGAAAGCAGTCAACTTCATGGGCGCGTAGTTAATTATGCCCAGTGGGTTGCATTAAAAGCAGACATTAATAAAGAGGGTGATGATGCTGTCCGATCAGTCGCCATAGAGGATATGCCTGAGGCGATGACCCAATTTTCAGAGCAGATTACCGGAGATGTAGAAGCCCTATGGTCAGGTAAAACAATCAAAGCTTTTGCGCCAGACGGTATTTGTCAATATTGCGAGGCAAGAGGTATTTGCAGGAAGGGCATGTGGTCATGAATTCGTCTCCCTTGACTTCTTCCCCAGTCTTCAGAGTGGATATTGCTTGTGATCCAGAGCGCTCTGCGATTGTTTCAGCATGCGCAGGCAGTGGCAAGACTTGGTTACTAGTGGCGCGTATCGTTCGCCTCTTATTGGCCGGTACAAAACCTCATGAGATTTTGGCGCTGACCTTTACACGTAAAGCGGCTCAAGAAATGCGCGATCGTCTCTATGGATTGCTAGAGGAGTTTTCTACCAGTAGCGATAATCATCTCATCGGTGAGCTAGTGCAGCGAGGTTTAGGCGAGGAGAATGCAAGGCAGTTGCTCCCCATCGCGCGATCTTTGTATGCAAAAGTATTGGCCAGTCCACAAGGTCTTGTGATTGATACTTTTCATGGCTGGTTCGGAAAGATCCTAGGCGCTGCACCTGTATCTACTGGAATACAGCCAGGGTTTAGTTTGCGCGAAGATTCAAAGCGACTTCAAGAAGAATGTCTTAATGACTGGTGGGGTAATTTACCTGCTGAAACTAAGGATCACTATGACATTCTTTTAAAGCATCTAGGCGCTAGTGAGACACAAAAGTTTTTGATTGGTAACTATAGCCTTTTTAAACAAAGAGGTGCATGGGCATTTTTCTCGCAAGAGTGTCAAGAGACTGGACTGACGCCGATTGAACGGCTCCAGAAATCTCTTCCCCGTTTAAATCTACCTAATCCTTTGATTTCCCTATGGAATGCCTTGAATGCTAAAGAGGATTTAGAGTTTTTAGCATTCTGCTTTAGTAATAGCAGTGCCACTGAAAGTGCCTATCTACTCGCTGTTGAATTAGCGATTGCGCATTGGGATAAAAAAGGTGATGTGATGGAGATCGCCCCAATCTTGCAGTCGGTATTTTTGACTCAAACTCAGTCAAATCGAAGTTCTAACGATAAAGTTTCCGGAGATCTTCATAAGTACCTAAAAAAAGAGGGGCTATTGGATCGAGAGCAAGAACATCTGACCTATAAGCAGGCTTGGGCAGCAGCATTTTTAGAATTTCTTGATTGGCAAAAAGAGCAAGATGCTTATGTCTTAAATAAGGCATGGTTTGCAATGGGTGCTGCCATGATGAATCATGTGGAACTCACCAAAGAATCCATGCGCGTTCGAGACTTTGATGACCTAGAAATTGGTGTGAGTGGGCTAATGGCCGATGCTGGCAATGCAGCTTATTTGCAGGCACGTCTTGATGCGAAATATAAACACATCTTGGTAGATGAATTCCAAGATACAAACCCCTTGCAGTGGCAAATTTTACGTTCTTGGCTTGAGGGTTATGGTCAGGATGAATCCAAGCCAACAGTTTTTATTGTGGGTGACCCGAAGCAATCGATTTATCGCTTTCGCCGTGCTGACCCACGACTCTTTGATGATGCGCAGGCTTTCTTGGTTAAAGAATTGGATGCCATTCCTTTAAATCAAAATACTACGCGTCGCAATGCGCAAAAAATCAATGCGGCAGTCAACGATGTTTTTTCTGAAGCTCAACTACCGGAGGCTTATAAATTTACTCAGCAAAACACCTTGTGGAAAGCTCCGTCACTCAACCGCTCGCAAGAGCAAGTGAATAATGCATTTTCTCAAGAGGGTGAAGCTTATCTTTTGCCATTAATTGGGCGCGAAGAGGAGGAGTTTGAGCATAGAAACGGCAACGCTTTTGATCAAGCCATTGTGGATGCAAAACAAACTGCCGATGTTATGCAGCGTTATACCGAAGGAAAAAGAGTAGCCACACTAATTTCTCATGTCCTAAATACTCGCTTGGTGGTTGATCGCGAGAATGGAAAAGAAGTTTGGCGTAAAGCGCGAGAAAGTGATTTCTTGTTGCTTGTGAAGCGGCGAAAGTATTTACCTCAATTTGAGCAAGCCTTACGTGAAGCGGGCCTTGCTTTTGAGAGCTCTCGCTTAGGAGGGTTGCTAAACACTCTAGAGATTGATGATCTGATTGCATTGTTAACGGTGCTGGT
>CAIYZI010000618.1 GCA_903930665.1 uncultured beta proteobacterium | reverse complement strand
CAAAACGTGTGCTGCCCCCGCAACGGTAAGTAAATGCGCCCTTAAGCTCCAATTTTGGGTGTCAGGAGTCTGAATGAGCCACTGTGCGCGTCAATTGCATGGGAAGGCCAGATTCTGAGCTTTACTAGCCCGGATACCGGCCAAGCCAGGTGGAATTTTTGCGGACGGGGAACTTTCGCACGCCGATGAAGCGCCCCTGCGCCCAATTGACGTCTAAACCCCTGCCTGTGAAATTCTGTTCGGCCCAGCTTACGGGGAAGTTAGCTTGGCGATTCGAAGGCAGAAGGTTCAACATGAAACAGCAGTTCAGCATCAAAATAAGCGCCCTACTTTTTGGCGCGGTAACTTTATTTGGTAACTTTTCATTAGCAACAGCACAAAGCTCACTCCCAACAGTTATTGTTAGTGGATCCCGGTTTGAGGAGAATCTGAATGAGGTCCCGGCAAACGTTCAGGTTATCACTAGAGATGAAATTGCCGAATCAACCTCAACAAATATCCCTGACATTCTTTCGCAAATTGGAGGTTTATCCGTAAGAAACACCTCCGGTGGACAACTTAATCTTGGTGCGACAGTTGATATGGGGGGTTATGGGCCCACGGGAAATAGCACAACTCTTGTATTGGTTGACGGCCAACGAATCAACCCGATTGACTCCTCATCCGTCTCCTGGGACTCGATCCCCCTTGACTCGATCAATCGCATTGAAGTTCTTCATGGAGGTGCTAGCGTTCAATATGGCAATGGTGCATTGGGTGGCGTAATTAATATCATCACCAATGGAGGCAAATCAAATTTAAATCAAGCATCAACCAGCTATGGAAGCTTTAATACCTTAATCAATAATGCAATTTTAAGAAATACACTTGGCGACACCACTCTTCAATTAACCGCAAACAGCTCCAATACAAATGGATGGAGACAAAATTCTGCCGCAAATGCATATGCTTTTGATGCAAAAGTAACTCAATCCTTGGGCGGAAAAGATAATATCTATGTGGACGTTTTTAATAGCTATTCCAACCAACAAATACCAGGCGGTACAGAGGGTCAAGTTGGGCAAGGCAACCCACAAGCAGTCAAATTTAACAATGTCAATTCAGGAACGACTGTAAGTAATACAGGGATTAGGGCTGGAGTTATAAAAGAATTAAGCAGTACATTTAATTTTGAAATGGATGGCTCTTACAGCAGCAAAACCAGTTGGTTTAATCAACCATATTATTCTTCGGACGCATCTGGACTTGGCCCAAACCCAGCTATTAGCCCATCGCAAACCAACTATCAGGGGTGGCAAGCCAATTTCACCCCTCGCATTAAAGCTAATTTTGGCTCGTTTGGCACAAGCGTATTGGGTTATGAATTTAACAAGGCAAGTCAATCTTCGGACGGGACTTATAGCTCAGTGATCCAACAAGCTGGTTTGAATACATACGGATCAGTCATCCCTTCTCAGGCGGGTTCAAGCGCAAGCCTCTATAACCAATCTATTTACTTTATTGAAAGACTCCCAGTCATTAATGGAATTGACTTGGATGGTGGCTATAGATACCAAACACAAAGTGCCACTACCAATGGTGTTGATATTTGGGTAGGGCCTTCTAATAGCTCTCAAACTTATTCAGCAAATGCAGGAGATATCGCGTTAAATTTTAAATACGCAGAAGGTCAACGACTTTATGTCAAATGGAACCAGTCATATCGTTTTCCTAATGTCGATGAATTTTGGGGGTGGTCCGTTAATGGAGGTCAAACATTTGGCGGAATCCTCAGACCCCAAACTGCACAAACCTATGAAATTGGCGGAAATTGGCAAGTACTTAAAAGCAATTTAAGTGCATCACTTTTCACATCCGTCTCTCAAAATGAAATTATGTATAACCCGAGTACTTTCATAAACTCGAATTCTCCTTATGAAATAAATAGAAATGGATTAATACTAAATACACTTACCGCAGTTACAAGCAAAATATCTATTGGCGCCGGCGGAACAATACAACATTCTTTCTATGCCAATGGACCCTACCAAGACCAATCAATTGGACAGGTTCCTAATTTATTATTGAATGCAAGAGCAACATATATGCTCAACTCAAATTGGTCGCTAGGTGGTGTTATAAATTATGTTGGCAACCAGCATTACGATGCCTCTCCAGCTTACTATAATCAACTCGCAGTTATGCCCTCCTATACCGT
>CAIYZI010000617.1 GCA_903930665.1 uncultured beta proteobacterium | reverse complement strand
CGCATGTCAAATCCATCTACCACTTGCACTTCACACAATCTGGCAGGCTTACCCTTGGTGTGATTGCAGTAGTACAGCGCCACGTAGAACGCATTGAGCGCGCTGTCGCGATTGGATGCGATTCCGTATCCGGTGTCATTGAGAGGAATGGCGAGCGCTTTGTTATCTAGTTTTGAGGCATACCCACTGATTGCACTGCACGGGTCATCCGAGCATTGCTTAGCAATCAGTTCTTGGTAAAAAGTCTGCGGGTCGGACAGCGCAACCGTGAGGTCCACACCAGCAATTCGTGGAACAGTTTTGAAGACGACCGGCAAATCCACATGGGTCAGAGTCACGTCGGTGACCACCCCCAGGCTGTAGGCATCAAAGTCCTTGAATTCGGTGCAGTCCTTGCGAGCGGTTTGCGCGGATCTGCAGTGAAACGGCGCCTGCTTTGGGAAGCGGTAGGCATCGAACACCCTGAGCAACGCCCCTGTATCGTCCATCTCATACAAAGCCTTGTTGATCACATCTGCGTTGAAGTGTTCGCCCATCTGGTATTTGTACAAGGCAAAAATCTGAGTAGATAGCCTGTACACAGGTTTCATAGTGACCTTGTCGAAGGCGCCATGGATGCCAATAACCGTCAGCGCCGGAGCGAATGCGTCCGAAAACGTGCGTGACTGACCCACCATGAACATGATTCCGCAGGCCGATGCACAGTACCCTGCAGCCACCGTTTTAACGTGCTTAGCCGCGATCAGGTTTGCGATTTGCAAGCCGTCCCACAGATTTCCGCCGGGCGAGTTGACGAACACGACCCGCTCGATGGCGTTCTTGTCAAAGGCGTCTTCGAATTTCTGGAAATCGTCTTCTACCGGTCCACCTGCAAAGAGCGTGGTGCCCTGTACAACCAGAGTCATGGCTTGCGCGCCGAAAGAGCTGAGTCCGCTTAGAAGCAGCGCGAGAAGCAATGCAAGACCTGTCTGACGTTTAATGCGATACGACATAAAAGATTTGCGTTAAAATGATCGCTATGTTTGCTATTGAGACGCAACCGTCTGTGTAATACCGGCCAAATGGGGTCAAGCCAAAGTCAATGGTTCCAGAAAACCAGACGCGTTTTTTAAGTAGCTTGGAGTTATGGCTGAATAAATACCTCAACAATTAGCATCTTCCTAATGGCGGGTGGGAATGCCAAAGTCGGTCAGGTGAGTCAAGTCATCGTTGTTTTTCATCGGTACCTTAAGTCGGAACCCGACCAACGAGGATGAAGTTTTGAGGTGTCAATATAACTTGCAAGCCTTTTGTCGTGAAACTGACGATGTTGCCTTGCTTGTCGTAAGCGAATTCCAGCAGTCCGCCATCAACATATTTGGCGAAATGCGAGGTCATACCCGCCACGTGCGTGATGGAGTAACTTGCAATGTCGACAATGTTCTGAATGGAAACGGCTTTAAGATCCTTCAACTCAAAAACGCGACGACCATCCTTATCGACGGTCATTGAACTCCCACCAGTGCTCGTGATTTTGAGTGAACCGTCTGGCTTTAATTCGACTTTGTTGCCGATGTTTTCAAACTGATACATCTTAAACTCCATTCCACTATTGCTCTGCAAGTCTATGGTCTTTTCCCTTGAAACCAATCATTTGAAGTTAATCCGAAATTGCGTGTAAGCAAATCTGATATCGAGCAGCTTTTAAAATCATTAATGTCCAAAAAAAGCTATCATGACTCCCGAGAAGTGGTTTCGTAAATTTGAATAGTTGCCTCTGGTGCTTGCGAGTTGTTCCAGGATGCATTCCAGTTGGTTTACTGCCAAAGCACGCTCTGGCACGATTAGCACAGCCGCATGGGTTGCGTCATCTATCACCGTCAGACTCTTAATGTTGCGCCCTGCAGATGTGCCGTCAAACACGAAGTCCATAGACCGCATTCGATTTGCCGACGTAGTGCGCTCCAAGTGATGCCTGTCGCTCAGACGAATGTTCAATAGGCTGCACTTCTTAACCTGCCGGCCAGCCTCGGAATGGAGGAGGTTCCCGCGTTTTTGGTTGACGCAGTCACCGGCCCGACGCAGCTTCAAACAGGCCCTACAGCTCTGTAGCGCCGGTAACGCTGCGCCAGAACAATGATCTTCTACTTGAGCATGCAGTTGCTCGTCTGAGCTGCTTTATAGCGCGACGGACTTATCTATTTGTACGAATGAATGAGTTTTAGGTCAGGTTCATTTTTGGGAAAATTTACGGAAATGACAAGCAGCCATCAAGTGACAAGAAATCAGATAGGACTAAATATTCGTCAGGCTCGAAAAAAGGCAGATCTCACCCAAGAAGTTCTTGCGGCACGAGCGGGAATATTTTGTACTTACTTATCCCGCATAGAGACAGGAAAAGCGAGCCCGACTCTTTTGGTATTTATTGCATTGGCCATGGCTATGAGTGTTAAGCCTGAAGACTTGCTGAAATAACCCAAAATTTTAAAGATCAATCGGAGTTTCTCCAACTAAGTTGTATGCAAGTTCCCTCAGCAACGTTCGATACTATCGACAGGTGTGCGTTTATAGCTTTGGCGCGTTCAATCATGCCAACTAGCCCTAGATGACCTGCGCAGCCTGTGCGTGACTGCGTTTCAAAACCCCGTCCATCATCCATTATTTTCACTAACAATCTTTGGTCGGAGGCGTTCACGGAAACTTTAATTTGATTAGCCTGAGCATGATTAAGTGCATTAGAAATTGCTTCACGGGCAACCATGAAAGCGCCATACTCGACATCTGGCGGCCATCGAAATTCCACGCATCCAGAGTTGACCTCTAACGATATGTGATGGCATTTTCTCAACGCGCTTTGGCGGCTAATCTCATTTTGCAAGGCAGCTAGGAAACCACATTTCTCGATCAAAGGGGGTCGCAGATCTGCCAGGCACATACGTAACTCGTAAACAGCCTGTCGAATCAAAATGTCGATGTCACTATCCAGTTCTCTGCCAGATTTCTGTTGTCGATTACCCCATAATAGTGATATAGCAGTCAGCGTTTGACCTAGGTGGTCATGCAGATCCTGAGCCAGCTTGCAGGTAATGTGCTTTTCCTGATCTACTAGCTTCAATAAAAGCTGCGAAACTTCTTCATAATTTTTTTGCGATACGGCAAACAATCCATTTCGATGAACACCTTGCTCAGTTGAAAATTGGTTATATCGCCGAGCTTGCAACAATGTCTTGCGTG
>CAIYZI010000616.1 GCA_903930665.1 uncultured beta proteobacterium | reverse complement strand
GGAGTAGGTAGATAGGTGATGGGATAGAACTATTGATGTTCATAGCCTTCATATAGGTCATGTTCATTTTTCGCATGAGGGATAGAGTATCGCTTAAACGTGAAAGCGGTCCATGTTTTTCTACACCCTTGTCTTTCTATTGTTGAACGAAAATGCTTGTACTCGGCTCTGTTTTTAGGCATAACAGTGATAAACTGGCCACCACAATTGTGGATATGACTCATTTGGCTGCTTGTACAGAGCTTAGAATCTGCTACGTAGATAAATTTAGTATTGCCGACAATCTGACAGATGCTATCATAGGTGCTAATGTGCGTTTTATCGTCTGTCATGTTGCCGTTTTCAATACGATAGTGAATCGGCACAGCACCGTCACGACTCACCGTTAGCCCGAATAAAAACTGTTTCAAATGTGGATTGTGATCCTTGCTGTGCCCATAAGTGATTTTGACAGCATCCTCTGATGGCATTTTTTTCTTTTTATTTTCATAGTCCCCATAAAGGGAAATACTGGTCGAATCATCATGAACCTGGTTTAGCTGAACACGAAATAACTTACACATATGCAACGAAAGCTCTGTTAGCATGGTTGCCCTATCTGCTTTGAATAAGCAGTCAAGGGCCCGTCCCATCCTATCATCTGTTAGAGCTGATGGCTGATAGTCATCGAGCCCCAAAAGGCCAGCATGTTGTTCTGCTGCCCAGTTGATCAGCTCATAACAAGCAGTAGGATCATCTAAAATATTAACTATTTTAATGGCAAGGCACTTAGCGTAAGGCATAGTTATATGGCCATGTTTTGCCTCAAGATGTCTCTCAAAAAGTTTTTCTACCTTCAAAAGCTCCATAAAGCGCTTGATAATCGGCAATGAACCAACTTTTTGTAGTCGTATTTTAGATCTTGAGCCAGACTTTCTTGAAGAGGCTATCCGTTGTGCAGCTTCAGGCATATATTCGCCTCCATTGTCGCACCATCATTATCATGGCGCATGGTGTAAAATAGGGTTTGGCTCAAAAAAATTTATTTTTTTCCTAGACTTTTTTAGGAAAAGATGCAAGACTTATTTTCGTGGAACAACAAAATTTTGAAAAGAAACACGAAACTGACTGTCTCAGTCAAGTTATAGTGCGACCCATTCATCCAGAAGAGCAACCTAAATGGCTCGAGCTTATGAGGGACAATCATTATCTAGGATTTGGTAAAGCCGTCGGCCGCAGAATATTTTATGTGGCTATTTTAAATGGAAAATGGCTAGCTCTCTTGTCTTGGGCAGCAGCAGCTTTACATATCAAATGCCGCGATGAATGGATCGGATGGGATAGTGTTGCCAAGGAGAAGCGATTACATCAAGTGGTCAACAATACGCGCTTTTTAATACTGCCAGGAAAAAAACGTCAAAACCTAGCCTCTCGTCTATTGGCACTCAACCTGCAGCGGCTAGCTAAGGATTGGTTTGAGCGTTATCAATATCCAATCCTCTTGGCAGAAACTTTTGTAGATCCGGCACATTACAAAGGCACCTGCTACCTTGCACAAGGTTGGCAACTTATTGGTATGACAGAGGGGTTTGGTCATCATCCCAAGGGGGCTTATGTTTTGCACGGTCAGCCCAAAAAAGTATTGATTTATCCGCTGGTAAAGAACTGTACACAAAAGCTTAGCCTGCCTGTTTTCTTAGATCCCTATGGGGTTAAGCGTACTCTTCTTGATGTCAGCAAGTTGCCAATGGATGGGCCAGATGGTCTATTTTCTTGCGTCCGTAACATACCAACGACCCGTAAAAGACATTACGCAAGGGGAATATCGGAAGTCAAAGTCCTCGCACTAACAGTATGTGCAATTCTTTCCGGAGCTCAAAGCTGCTGCGATATTGTTCGCTATATGCAGTCTTTAACCCCAAAGGAGCTTGAGCGGTTAAAATTTACACCTAAAAAATTACCTTCACGCAGAGGGATATCAGAAATCATCAGCCGTTTAGACTCATCAGCATTTGATAGGTTCGTTGGCGCATGGCTAGAAAAAATCTATTTTAGTAGAGGAGTGCAGTCAAACAAAAAGAAAAACATATCGAAGAAAAGAAGCTTTTTTCCGCCTATGCTAGAAACATTTCGCCAAAATATAGCACATGGAAAACGAGCTTATCACAAAGTTGAAGTTGTATCTCCTTCATGGAGGCTTGAAAATGGCCGACTAATGGACGTAAAAAAGTCATTTTCTTTAGCCTTAAAAGAAAATGGGCTGCAACGGATGCCTGGTTCTGGTTGTTAAAGTGAGTTATTACTTGTTTAAAAGCACCATGGTCTCCTCCTCCAATCTTCTTAAAAAATCTCTTGTAAGAAAAACCCACAAAAAGAGACTTTTTTTTGCGCGGAATGTGCGATGATTTATTTATTAATCCAGGCAATCTGAGAGATCCCCCTCATTTTTT
>CAIYZI010000615.1 GCA_903930665.1 uncultured beta proteobacterium | reverse complement strand
TGAGCTAACTCTGACCCCCTCCAAATTAGAAAAGCATCTGCGGCCTGCTCTACCAACATACCTAAACCATCACTTACTCGAGCCCCTCTCTGTAGAGCCTGAGCCATAAAGGCGGTAGTTTTACCGTACACCATGTCATAAGCAAATGAACTAGGTACAAATATATTAACTACAGCCCCTGCGCTCAGTGGTGACTCGTCCGAGAGACCAGCGGCAGTTGCATTAATAATAAGATCAAAAGGCCGAGTAGTTTTCACTTGATCTTCCAAATCCGAAAGAGTACGTGAGCCCAACTTCACCTGCCGTGCGAGAGCGACCTTACTAAATATCCCCACAAGTTCATCCGCTTTTTCACTTGAACGATTAGCAATGATCAACTCAACTGGCGACTGCTCTAATAAGGGGCCCAATACCCCACGAGCAGCCCCACCGGCACCGAGCAATAACACTCTTGCTCCATGCAGCTCAATACCTTGTGCGAGCAAATCTCTTACTAGACCAGCGCCGTCAGTATTATCACCATAAATTTTTTCGTTTTGAATGCGCAGGGTATTCACAGCGCCCGCCAATTGAGCGCGCGGCGTCAATACATCACATAAAGCTTGCGCCTCCAATTTAAATGGCACAGTGACATTCATACCTTTGCCACCTTGCGCAAAAAAAGTCTTCACTTCGCCTACAAATTGATTTAGCGCTGGCTGTAAGCGGCCATAGTGCATAGCTTGTTTAGCTTGCTCCGCAAAGCGGCTATGAATCTGTGGTGATTTGCTATGAGCAATGGGGTTGCCAGCAACAGCGTAAACATCCAATCCCGGAAAGAGCGCAGGGTCTGTATGCAAATCTAAGTTTAAGGTTGGTGAATTCATGATGGCTACAGAATAAGCGAATTTCTTCAATTCACATCAGTGGTGCAAATCTAAACGATCCGAACTATCTCTTGTAAAGTCAAAAGTAGAAATCCAATCAAGCACATCTATTTGATTGCGCATTTCAGATGGAAAAGGGCCAAACGGGGCTGAAGCTCGAACAATGGCTAAGGCCTGACGATCTAATTCAGCATTCCCAGAACTTCGACCTATGGAAAGACCCTCTTTACCTTGTGCGTTTGGGGTGATTCGCCCTTGTGCATCAACACTGACGACAATCACCAGGCTGCCATAAAGTGGACGTCCATTGGCGCGTGGAAAGAAAGTGCTACCGTAAGTTTCGATCTTTTGCCGCATAGCATCGTAATACTGCGCAAAAACAACCGCCTTAGTACTAGCCCCAGTCAATACCTTGCGACGTGGCTCCTTGCCATGAATTTGCAGACGCTTTGCTAACTCTGCCTCTAAAGAGTTTAATTGGGAGATCAATTTTTTTTCTTCCCCACTTTTACGTCCACCAGAACGAACTCGCTGGGCTTCTAATTTAGCCAGCATTTGTTTTTGCTGTTTTTCCAAAACCTCTAGCTGAGCATCTGCGCCCAATCTGGCACGATGCAAAGCACTTGCTTCCTGATCGGTTGTTTTCCCACCACCCTGAAGATCGGCCTGTGCTAATTTATTGGCATACTTAGGGGGAGCGGGATTACTGGCATTGACCAGCACTACGCTCAAAGGTGTATTGAGGCGACGACTCTGCATTTCATTCACACCCCAACGAAATGATAAAAAAACCAAGTGCACCAATAGGGAGGCAATAAGCGCAAACCCAAACGGATAACGCTCCCACATATTCTTTAAATAACGCCTAAATACCTCAGTGCTATTTAATCTAGGTAGGAGTTGCATCATCTTCGGGAGTACTCTGTTTTTCTATAGAGTCAATATGGACTACACGCACCTCAGCGCTTAATTGCAAGAGATCAACACTTAAGATGGCAACTTCAGCTCGGGTCATACGTGGGTGGGTCGCTAACTCTGGGATAGGTAAATGCAAAGGAATCTCTTCAACCCTGGACATACCCTCTTTCAAATGGCGAACAAATACATGTCTGGGCATAGATTCTTGCATCACCCATCTCAAACACCAATACTTCTCCATACGATCTTGATATTCACCGTAGGCCTGATAGGAGGCATCAAAATCTGCCGCAATACCCATCAAGGTTGCATCTCTAGGAGGAAAGGGGGCAACCATTTTTGCGGTCACACCATGCTTAGCTAAAGCAATGAGTTGCCATTGATTTACAAGATCAGAATATCTTCTCAGTGGCGACGTACACCAAGCGTAATACTCCAAACCCAATCCTTCATGAGGGCCTGGGGTTGCTTGCATGCGAGTACGCAATGGACCCCAACCTTTTTGTGTACGGAACAGCCCTGGAAGACCATGCTCCGCCAATAAACGCCCTGAAGCGCTATTACAGTAAATCATCCATTCAGCAACAATCGTATCAAGAATGGAGCCGCGCTGACGAGGAGTAATTTCTACCCGCTTACTTCCATCAACTTCTTGAATTTGAAAATGAAAATCTCTTGCTAGAGCATTCGGGTCAATCAGGCCTAATTGCTCTGGACGCAGTCCGTTGACAATACGTTGTGCTTGACGGCCCGCATGCAAAAGTTTTGCAGCTTGCCACAAAATAGATAATTCATGACGGTAAGGAAATCCATCTGCATTGGAAAGCAGGCTTTCTTCTGTTACCTTATGCTCCAAATCCTCCAAGCGCAAATTCGCAGCCATAGGAACCTTTTCCACTCGCAGCTGCAAAGAGTTGTCAATAATTCTTCCCTCTTGATCAATATCTACATAAATTGATAGCGCAGGTCGAGGCGCCCCTTCATCCAATGAAAACTGCTGTATCAAAGAATGAGGAAGCATCGTAATTTTATCGCCAGGAAAATACACCGTAGACATACGCGTTCGTGCAACCTGATCTAAAGGGTCATCCTTGGAAATGGATAAGCCAGGAGCGGCTATGTGGACACCAATACGGTAACCACCGCCCTCTCCTTTTTCATCCGCTAAGGTCGTTACCGATAAAGCATCATCAATCTCGGTAGTGCCAGAATCATCAATGGAGAAAGCCTGAACTTGAGCGAGCGGCAATTGGGCTAAGGTAGCCTCATAAGTATCTTTATCAAGCTGGATACTTTCATTGTGATTTGCCCCCATCGGAAAGTGGGCTTTTAGGAAAAATCCTTGGTGATAATCCAAAGGTGAATCTATAGCCCCACACCGAATCATCAATTGCGCAGGAGACTCTCCCGTTGCCGCACAAGCAGCAATAAAAGCTTTATACGCTGAGGTATTTTTATCTGGGGAGAATAAAAGTTGCTTTGCAATAGGCATCAGTGTTTCAGGAAATTTTCCAGAAACAAGCTCTTCTTGCCAAACTGTCTGTTGCTCTAATTCCTTTTGCTTGCGTTCAAGGGCAACTAAACCAGCCTGTAACTGCTCCAAAGGAGCGCGTTGAAAATGTCCACGCCCCTTGCGACGGAAGAACACTGGGGCACCCTGTAAAGCAATCGCTAGCGCCACCTGCTGAGAAATGCTAGCTTGCGCTCCAAAGTACTCTTGAGAGACATCTACTAGACCAAACTCTTCATCTGGAGCGCAATCCCAAAGTAACTGCAAATCAATCCCTTTAGATAAAGCGTTTGCCTCCTCCATTACAGATTGAGGTTCAGGCTTTTCAAACCGCAACCAAACCTCTTTTGCTTTCAGTTTGATTTTTTTACCGGATAGACTGCTTGCCTGCCAAGATTCAGTCTCACCTGAACCAGAGGCAGAATGGACTGTGGCGATCTTAATATCACCACCCTCTTCATATAAAAGATGCATGCTTACAGGGAAATTCCGCCGCTGGCTTCTAGTGCAATTCCGTTTACATAGCTTGCCTCATCGCTAGCTAAAAATAAATAAACGTTCGCCATTTCTTCGGGAGTCCCTAAGCGTCCAAGCCAGCTACGTTTTTCAATATCTTGCAAAATATTTTCTGGCATGGCCTTGACCATTTCTGTAGCAATGAATCCTGGACATACCGCATTCACACGAATGCCTTTTGGGCCCAATTCACGTGCCCAAGTTTTAGTAAACCCAATGATCCCAAATTTAGTAGCCGCATAGTTCGTTTGACCAAAATTACCATAAAGACCGACAACGCTAGAAGCATTAACGATTGCACCCGAGCCGGCCTCAAGCATATGAGGTACCACTAGTTGAGTGCAGTTAAATACACCTTTTAAATTTACATCAATGACCGTATCAAATTGCGCTTCGGTCATTTTGATTAAACGCGCGTCTTGCGTAATGCCCGCGTTGTTGATCAAAATATCAATTCGTCCATGACGTTGAATAATTTCATCTACAACAGATTGAATGCTGGCACGATCAGTGACATTCATCACATGGCCCTCAGCACCAGGAATCTGATCAACTGCCGCTTTTATTGCCTCCGAGCCAATGTCAACAATGATGACTTTTGCACCTTCTTGCGAAAACCGTTTCGCTGTTGCGAAGCCAATTCCTTTTGCCGCACCAGTAATGATGGCTACTTTATCTTTTAATCTATCGCCCATTTTTAACTTTCTTATTCAGCCTCAGTTAACACCTATTGATTGCCAAAAAATCTCTAAGCAATTGCATTTAATATTTTTTGATGCACGCCACCAAAGCCGCCATTGCTCATTACGAGGATGTGATCGCCAGGCTTAGCTTCTTTAGAAATAGCCAAGACAAGCGCTTCTAAGTCATCGAAAGCACGCGCCATATCTTTTCCATTGTCGTTCAGAGGAGATAAGACTTCCGTAAGATCCCAGCCTAAGGTATCTTTTCCAATATTTGCACCATAAGCAAAAACCTTATCAGCCTCAAGCAAGCTGGTTGGCAATTGCGCTTTCATAACACCCAATTTCATCGTATTAGAACGAGGCTCAAGCACCGCTAAAATGCGCGCCTTACCTACGCGTCGACGCAATCCATCAACAGTCGTAGCAATGGCCGTAGGGTGATGGGCAAAATCGTCATATACGGTAATGTCATTGGCAACGCCAATAGTTTCCAAACGGCGTTTCACGTTCTTAAAGGCTGAAAGTGCTGATGCGGCATCTGCAGGAGGAATACCAATATGGTTGGCAGATGCAATTGCAGCAAGCGCATTAAGTTGATTGTGACGGCCCATTACCCCTGAATTAGGGGCCCACTTTACAGTGGCTACATCTTGACCAAGGTGACGAACGATAAAGCTATCATTTTCCTGGGAAAGCAATGACCATGCATTTTGTTTGTCTTGTCCAAAACGCTCAACCGGAGACCAAGCCCCACGTGCAATAACACTCTCTAATGCAAGCTCTTCACCATTAACAACCAATAGACCGTCCCCGGGAACAGTGCGTACAAGATGATGAAATTGGGTTTCTATTGCTGCAAGATCAGCAAAAATATCTGCGTGATCAAACTCAAGATTATTCAATAAAGCAGTGCGCGGACGGTAATGGACAAATTTACTGCGCTTGTCAAAAAATGCGGTGTCATATTCATCTGCCTCGATGACAAAGTATTTGCCCTCACCCAATCTTGCAGAGACTGTGAAATTCAATGGGACCCCACCGATCAAGTAACCCGGCTTGTATCCGTTGTATTCCAAAATCCAAGTGAGCATGGCTGAGGTAGTGGTTTTACCGTGCGTTCCAGCAACTGCCAAAACATGCCTTCCAAATAAAACTTGCTCACCCAACCATTGCGGTCCAGACGTATATGGAAGACTTTGGTTCAAAATGGCCTCCATCAGCGGATTGCCGCGAGAAACCACGTTGCCTATAACGAATAAATCAGGCATCGTCTCAAACTGTAATAATTGATCGGGCGAGAATCCCTCAATCAGCTCAATACCTTGAGCCTCAAGCTGAGTGCTCATTGGTGGATACACGTTGGCGTCACAGCCAGTTACGCGATGTCCAGCCTGCCGAGCAATTGCGGCAATGCCGCCCATGAAAGTACCGCAAATGCCCAAGATATGAATATGCATTGGTAAATTTTAGCAACTAAGCCATAAACCTCTTTTCTTCAGACTTACAACGATAGAAGACTTAGTTTTCGATTATTTTGACTCGATTTACCGGTTAATACTGTATATAATTACAGTATGTTTAGAGCAACTAAAGTACGTCTTTATCCAAATAAGGCTCAAAAACAAAAACTTGCGCAGGACTTCGGTAACGCACGCAAGGTTTGGAATCTAGCTTTGGATTTAAAGCAAACAGCCCATGCTAGTGGTGAGTCGCTGTCTTGTTATGACATTAAGAAAATGCTCCCTATTTGGAAAAATGGCGAATACAAATATTTAAAACAAACTCATTCACAGGTTTTACAAGAAAGCATTCTCCATCTGGATAGGGCATATAGAAATGCTTTTGCCCGCATTCAACAAGGCAAGCGTGCAACCGCCAAGCACACAAAGAATGCCAATCCGTTCGGATTTCCGGTATTCAAATCAAAATACGATAGCCGACAAGCGATCAGCTACCCGCAGGGCGTTGCAGTCTTAGGCAACAAGATCAATTTTCCGAAAATTGGTCAAATAAAAGCCAAAGTGCATAGAGATATTATCGGCAAGATTAAGACGGTGACCATATCACGCGAAAGTACTGGAAAAATTTATGCCTCCATTTTGACGGAAGATCCTCAACCAATTACTGAACCTTTAACCTCTTTTGACGACCATCAAATCATTGGCATCGATTTGGGCATTAAGAATTGGGTTACCGACACTAGTGGTGAGAAATTACCTAATCCACAACACCTTAAAAAATCGATCTCTAAGCTTACAAGAATACAAAGATCCCTGTCTCGCAAAGTTGAATCCGCTAAAAACAGATGCACGGCAGACGGCAAGTCATCTAAAGAACTACGTAAATACTTTGGTAGCAATATCGCCAAAGATCAAAAACGCCTTGCTCTTGCGCATGAAAAAGTCCGTCATGTACGTGAAAATTACCAGCACCAAGTTTCTAGCAAATTGGCCAGCAAAAACCAAGTGGTCATAGCGGAAACCTTAAATGTCAAAGGCATGATTTCCAATCGAAATTTCTCGAAAGCGATCTCCGATTGTTCATGGAGTAGTTTTTTAGGTAAGCTCGATTACAAGCTTAAAGCTAAAGGCGGTCAACTTGTTCGAATCTCACCCTGGTTTCCCTCTACCAAGATGTGCAACCATTGCCGGGAGATCAATGAGAAAATTGAACTCTCTGATCGAATTTGGACTTGCAACGCTTGTAATGCCATCATTGACAGGGATATTAATGCCGCTCTAAACATCAGGGAAGTTGGTATTGTGAAATTAAAGGCCGCAGGACTGTCGGTCTACGCTCATGGAGGCCATGTAAGACTCGATGATTTTGATCAAGCAATGGCCTGCGAAGTGGGAAGCCATTAGTTTTAGGAGCAGTCACCTAAGGAGTTGCAATGAAACAAAGACAATGGATCATCATCTGCCTAATTGGCGTTTTAGCACTAGTCGCTGGGGTCTTCAGCTCTCAGTGGATATCCAAAACAAAACTAGCTTCCGACTCATCAGTTCAGGCTTTTTTTGCCAATCCGTGGCAAACACCCGATGGCAAAACGATTGACTCTGAAAAATGGCAAGGGAAAATCCTAGTTGTGAATTTTTGGGCCTCCTGGTGCCCCCCTTGCGTAGAAGAAATGCCTGTTTTAGATAAGTTACAAAAAGAGTTTTTACAACAAAATGTCTTATTTGTAGGTATTGGTATCGATTCACCATCCAATATACGAGAATTTCTAAAAAATACTCCGATTTCCTATCCAGTAGCAATTGGGGGACTGGAAGGCAGCAATCTTTCTAAGCAATTAGGGAACACACAAGGAGCCCTTCCCTATACGATCATCATCAATACCAAAGGCAAGGTAATTTATAGCAAACTTGGAAAAATAAGCGAAGATGACGTCAGAAATGCCATTAAAGATACTTTATAGGTAATCTTAATGGCATTTAAAGGGTATTAGTCGCCAATAGCAAAAACTTATTTTTCCTATTCTTAAATCAAAAATCCTCTAATTTTCATTATCTCCTGTTAAAAATTCAGAATTTCAACGGTTAAATCCATGCATTTAACTTGGTTAAATAAAATACAGCGTTATACTTTCACCTAACTTAGTGAAGTCTCAATGCCACCAAGTAAGTAGCGGCAGCCAAAAGTGTTATCAAGTGATTAACCTCTAACTGCACTCAAAAATAGGGATCTATGTCGAAAAAAGCATCAATTCTCGTAATTCAAGGCCCCAACCTAAATTTATTAGGGACTCGTGAACCTGATGTTTACGGCAAAACAACCCTAGCAGATATCCATTCCAAGCTTCAAGAGATTGTTCAGGCCAATACAGCCGAGCTAGATACCTATCAAAGCAATCATGAAGGTGAATTAATTGACCGCATTCATCAAGCGAAATTAGATGGGGTTGATTTCATCATTATCAATCCAGGGGCATTCACTCATACCAGCGTTGCTCTTCGCGATGCCTTGGCGGGTGTTGCCATTCCTTTTATAGAGATTCATCTATCCAATATTCACCAACGTGAAGAGTTTCGCAAACACTCCTATTTGGCAGATATAGCCATTGGGGTCATTTGTGGTCTAGGCGCGATTGGTTACGAATTAGCCCTACAAGCAGCAATTTCACGCTTGAAAAATAAAGATTAATTAAGAATTACAAGAGAGGAAGCACTTCCATGGATCTTAGAAAACTCAAAACCCTGATTGACTTAGTTTCTGAATCAGGTATTTCCGAATTAGAAGTTAATGAGGGTGAAGACCGCGTTCGCATTGTTAACACTGGTTCACAAGCCCCAGTGGGCCAGCAGGTGGTTTATGCAAACCAACCAGCTCCAATACAAACTATACAAGCTGCACCATCAGCTAGCCCCTCTGCAGAAACGCCTGTAGAAACCGGCTTTGTAGCGCGTTCTCCAATGGTTGGAACTTTTTATCGTGCCCCTAACCCAGAATCTCCAGACTTCGTTAAAGTCGGCGATACCGTTACAGTCGGCCAAACACTTTGCATCATTGAAGCGATGAAGCTTCTCAATGAAATCGAAGCTGAAAAAGCTGGCGTCATTAAGCAAATTTTGTGTGAAAACGGTCAAGGCGTTGAATTTGATCAGCCTCTTTTCATCATTGCTTAATTCCTTAAGCCTCTATCCACATTTACCGAACTGAGGGACAACATGTTCGATAAGATTCTGATTGCCAATCGGGGAGAAATTGCTCTCCGTATCCAACGCGCATGCCGTGAGTTGGGTATTAAAACTGTGGTGGTCTTTTCCACCGCAGACAAAGAAGCGAAATACGTCAAACTGGCAGATGAAGCGGTCTGCATTGGGCCTGCACCATCGCCTCTAAGCTATCTAAATATGCCAGCAATCATTTCTGCGGCTGAAGTTACAGATGCAGAAGCGATTCACCCGGGTTATGGCTTTCTCTCTGAAAATGCCGATTTTGCTGAACGCGTAGAAAAATCTGGTTTTGCATTTATTGGCCCTAAAGCTGAGTCCATTCGCCTAATGGGCGACAAAGTTTCAGCTAAGCGCGCCATGATTAAAGCCGG
>CAIYZI010000614.1 GCA_903930665.1 uncultured beta proteobacterium | reverse complement strand
ATAAGAGCTTCAGCCGCAATAAGAGAGGGTATCGGTACAAATTTCAAACAAATTGTTAGGGTTCGCAACGCAGCGAATCAATTGGTGAAATTTGAAATTCAAGGTAAAGTAGATAACCTGTCAACATCAGATGATGAGGTCGGAATTATTGGCATGATGACCCCCATCAAAATGCCTGTAGCCTTACGAGCAGCCTTTGACCATTCAATAATTAATGAGGTTCAGATCGACGGTGTTTGGAGATGGTCACGCATTGGGAATAAATACTATGCAAATCAGAAAGCACTCCTGATCTTCGGTTTTGATGGATACCCGAACACTGACAGTGATGATTGGTGGATGCAGTATGTAGATCAACGTGACTTTCATGACCTTCAAACAAGATGGTTTGAGTCTGTCAAATCGCAGTCAAAATTTTTCAAAGCTGAGTTTAGACTGAATACATCTGATGAGGTGCAACGTTGGATTGTAGTCAGATGCAGTATTTCATATGATGAGTTTAACGGATGCGTGGACAAACTAAGCGGATCAGTTACGAATATAACAGCAAATAAGATTACCAATGAATTACTTCAGGACAGGACAGAACAATTACAAACAATCTTTCAAGTTAGTCCGGATGGATTTGTTACATTCGACAAAGACTTCAACATCAAATATGCGAATCAAGCTTTTGAAATCATGTTTGACTTGAAGTTAACTAAGGTCATAGGCCTTCCGGAGAAGAGTTTACTTGATTACATATCTTCAGTCAGCGAAACATTTGAAGCGGGTTATTTAGGTAAATCATTTGAAGATCTTTTTGCAAAACACGCCAAAGACGGAGAATTAAAATTTACTATTAATATTAAAGAATATATTAAATATATATCTGCAGCTTTATTAAAAAGCAAGTCAAGCAGTGTAAGTCAAATTCTATATTTGCGTGACGTGAGTAAGGAAGCAGCAATTGAAGAAATGAAGTCAAGGTTCATTGCAACCACTGCGCACGAACTTAGAACTCCGATGGCCAGTATATTGGGCTACTCGGAACTTTTGGTTAGCAAGCGGCGCATGACAGAAAACCAAAAAGAAGATTGCCTAGAATCAATTTATGAACAGTCCCAACGAATGACGCAAATTCTTGACGATCTACTAGATCTTTCAAGACTAGAGTCACCATTTTCTGAGCATCTCAAGATACAAAAACACGATCTATCTCTAATTGTTAAGAACGTTATTAAGACTTTTGCAGTACCTCCTAATCGCTCTGCACCAGTAATATCAAGTAACGTCGCATATGCACTGGTTGATGCAGATAAAACACATCGCATTTTAATGAACATACTGTCTAACGCCTATAAATATTCTCACAACGGCAATGTTGAGGTTGTCATCAATCCTAGTTTTAAGAACGACCGTGTAGAAATTCAAGTGTGTGATTATGGAATTGGAATTTCCTCTGACAATCAACATCGCCTTTTTGAGAGATTTTTTAGAGCTGACCCATCGGGGAATGTACCTGGAACTGGTTTAGGTTTGAGTATAGTTAAAGAACTAATGGAGCGCATGGGCGGTGAAATTTTAATAACGAGCAAAATTGGAGAAGGCACAAAAGTAAGCTTAATTTTTAAATCCGAAACTCTTTAAGCGAAAAAGCTATTTAAGGAAAATATGGAGCTCTTCCAATGCGTTCGCCCTTTAGTTGTTATTTTCGGTGAGCCATTTGATGGCGAGGTGCAGCTACACAGTCTACTAGGTGATATGTGTGACCTACGTGTGATTGAAGATATACACACAGTTGTTAGAACTGCTGTCACCAGCGCAGTTCCAACCCTGTTGCTGATTGATGTCGGCGTTGACAAAGCGTCAATTATCTATATTTTCGATAAGCTTATGGGTGACCAGCGCACTTTTGCAACACCTGTAATATTCTATGGCTCGCCTTCCACTGATGTTTTAATTGAATACTATGAGCTTGGTGCGGCGGGGCATATTTTTTTGCCCTCGCCGGCAGAAGTTATCACGAGTATCATTAAATCTCATTTAATGCAATATGCTAAGTTGGATCTTGTGCGTCTAATTGGAAATCAACTGGAAGCAACTATCGTTCGTCGGACCAAGGAAGTGGCTGATGCTCAAGATGTAACAATACTTGCGATGGCCTCGCTGGCTGAAGCAAGAGACGCTGAAACCGGGAATCACATCAGGCGAACTCAACATTACATTCTCGTTCTTTGCGAATATTTGAGAGGTTTTAGAAAGTTTTCTCAGTTTCTAACTGACGCAACCATTGAGCGAATTTTTAAATCCGCACCCTTGCATGATATCGGTAAGGTTGGTATTCCTGACTACATTCTACTAAAGCCAGATCGTTTAAGTGAGTCAGAGTTTGAAATAATGAAGACCCATACGATTCTGGGCAAACAGGCCATTGAAAATGCGGAGAGTCAATTAGGTGTAAAACTTGAATTTCTTACTACAGCTAAGGAGATTGCCTTCACACACCAAGAAAAATGGGACGGAACGGGTTATCCGCAAGGACTTATAGGTAGTCAAATACCTCTTTCTGGACGATTGATGGCAATAGCAGATGTCTACGATGCACTTATTTCAGTTCGTGTCTATAAAGGTGCTATGTCCCACGACAAAGCTGTTGAAATAATAAAAAATGGCAGTGGATCGCATTTTGATCCGGATCTTGTTGATGCATTTTTAATTGTTCAAGATAAGTTCCAAGATGTAGCCAGTCGTTTCAATGATAATACTGAAGTGAATGGATATAACTCGTCCAATCAAATATTGAGCCATTAATTCAGATTTAATAAACCGTGACGATATGCGAAAACTACAATATCACGAATGTTCTTTAATTTTAATTTATTCATAAGGCGGTTCCGGTAGGTGTCAACAGTCTTAGGTGATATATGGATTTCCCTGCCGATTTCGTGACTACTCATTCCTTTAGCAATTTTTTCAAGTATTTGGATTTCACGATTTGAGAGTAAACTCAAGGGATCAGTATCTAAGGAAAGGCCGCTCCGCTCAATACTTAAATCCACGAATTTTCTGCCTTTTTGTACTGCAACCAATGCATCAAGCAGTTCTTCAACGGGCGATCCCTTTAACACGTAGCCCATTGCGCCCAATTCCATCGCCTGTTTAAAGTGCCAAGGTTGTGCTGACATTGTTAAAATTATTGTCTTTATTTTATCGCCCAAAGAGTTTGAAATACTCTTTAGCAAGTTCAGGCCAGATTCATTTCCGAGGGTAATATCTAGAATTAATATTTCAGTGTTTGTGTCTTTCAATTGATTGATTGAGAGATCAATCCCATTACTTTCACCAGTTACATAAAAATTATTCATTTCCAAAGTTCGTCTCAAAGCGAATCGAACCATGTCATGATCATCGACCAAATATATCCTGCTCATATCACCGCTTCCAGATCAAATTTATTTTCGTGCCACCATTTAGATTGGGTCCGATGCTTAGAAACGCGTTAATTTCCTTGGCGTGCTCATGCATACTCAATATGCCGATATGACCCGCTTTCCTCCCGTGTATATGATCTTCTGAAATGCCCACGCCGTTATCCAAAATAGTCACACTAATTAAGCCCTCTTCGAGCTTCAGT
>CAIYZI010000613.1 GCA_903930665.1 uncultured beta proteobacterium | reverse complement strand
TTGCATGCTTGTGGGGCCCAGCACACGGCGGTGCTAACGAAGCTTGCTTACAAATGTTGAATGAAATTCAAGCTAATGGTGGCGTTGAGCGTATCCATGAGTTTATCGCTCAAGTAAAAGACAAGAACTCTAATGTTCGCTTAATGGGCTTTGGTCATCGCGTTTACAAAAACTTCGATCCACGCGCTAAGTTAATGCGTGAAACCTGTTACGAAGTTTTAAATGAGCTCGGCCTTGAAAATGATCCATTGTTCAAGCTAGCTATGACTTTAGAGCAAATCGCTTTGGAAGATGACTACTTTGTAAGTCGCAAGCTTTATCCAAACGTTGATTTCTATTCCGGAATTGTTCAACGCGCTCTTGGCGTTCCAACAGAAATGTTTACCTGCATCTTTGCATTAGCAAGAACTGTCGGTTGGATTGCTCAGTGGGAAGAAATGATTACCGATCCTGAGTACAAGATTGGTCGTCCACGTCAGTTATATGTTGGCGAGACTTCACGCAAAGTACCAAACATTTCAGTTCGCAAGTAAGGTTATTAGATTCTTATGTCTCGTACGCTATATGACAAGTTATGGGATGACCATGTGGTCTACTCAGAAGAAGATGGCACAGCCACGATTTATATCGACCGACAACTGCTGCATGAGGTAACCAGTCCTCAGGCTTTTGAAGGTTTAACAGTGGCTGGTCGTCCTGTCTGGCGAATTTCAGCAAACCTTGCCGTTTCTGATCACAACGTCCCAACGACTGATCGTAGCGAAGGAATTTCCGATCCAATATCGAAGTTGCAAGTAGATACCTTAGATCAGAACTGCGACGCTTTTGGTATTACCCAATACAAAATGAATGATGTTCGTCAAGGCATTGTTCACGTTATTGGACCAGAGCAGGGCGCTACATTGCCCGGCATGACGGTGGTTTGTGGTGACTCCCATACAAGTACGCATGGTGCTTTTGGCGCCTTGGCGTTCGGCATCGGGACATCTGAAGTTGAGCATGTATTGGCAACCCAAACCTTGCTCATGAAAAAGAGCAAGAATATGTTGGTAAAAGTCGACGGACGCTTGCAAGTGGGTTCTACGGCTAAAGATATTGTGTTGGCAGTGATTGGCAAGATTGGCACTGCAGGTGGTACTGGTTACACCATTGAGTTTGCTGGCGAAGCGATTCGCAATTTGTCAATGGAAGGCCGTATGACTGTCTGCAACATGGCTATTGAAGCTGGCGCCCGCGCTGGTTTAGTCGCTGTTGATGAGACAACCATTGATTACATCAAAGATCGTCCATATTCACCTAAAGGTGAAACCTTAAGACATGCTTTGCAATATTGGCGTACTCTTCACTCCGATCCAGGTGCACATTTTGATGCAGTGATTGAATTACGTGCTGAAGAGATTGCTCCTCAAGTAACTTGGGGTACATCACCAGAAATGGTTTTGGCAATTGATGATCGCGTACCAGATCCAGAAAAAGAGCGGGATCCCAATAAACGTTCTGCAATGGAACGAGCGCTGGAGTATATGAATTTGATTCCAAATACTCCATTAAGTCATATTTCGGTGGACAAAGTCTTTATTGGCTCATGCACTAATAGCCGCATTGAAGATATGCGTGCTGCAGCTAGAGTTGTTGATCGCTTAGGTAAAAAAGTTGCAGCGAATGTGAAGTTGGCTATTGTTGTTCCTGGTTCTGGCTTAGTCAAAGCCCAAGCAGAGCGTGAAGGTTTGGATCGTGTATTTAAGGCTGCTGGCTTTGAATGGCGTGAACCTGGTTGCTCTATGTGTTTGGCGATGAATGCTGACCGTCTTGAACCAGGTGAGCGTTGTGCCTCGACCTCTAATCGTAACTTTGAGGGTCGCCAAGGTAATGGTGGCAGAACACATTTAGTGAGTCCAGCTATGGCAGCAGCCGCCGCTATTGAAGGTCACTTCGTTG
>CAIYZI010000612.1 GCA_903930665.1 uncultured beta proteobacterium | reverse complement strand
CTTATTTAGGCCAAGACGGCAGTTGCTCGTCACGATCGAGGATGACACTGCCAGTTTGCAGTTACGCTTTCTAAATTTCTACCCAAGTCAGCAAAAGCAGATGGCGGTAGGAACTCATATTAGAGTGCGCGGGGAAATTAGGGAGGGCTATCAAGGTCCTGAGATAGTTCATCCCACAGTTCGTGCGGTAACTCCAGATTCCCCATTGGCAACTAGCCTGACCCCAGTGTATCCAGCAAGCGCAGGTATTTCTCAAGCAATCATCCGTAAGGCCGTGAATGTTGCCTTGTCTGATGCGAGCCTAAAAGAAGGTCTTGCCGAGTTCTTGCCTGCAGATTTAATGGCAAAGCTGTTGCCGGATTATCAGTGGCCACCATTACAAGCAGCAATTACTTATTTACATCAACCGCCCGCTGGTGCAGACACCCAGGATTTATTAGAGCGCACGCATCCAGCTTGGCGTCGGGTTCAGTTCGAAGAGTTGTTGGCTCAACAAATTTCTTTAAAGCGGGCACATGCTATTCGCAGGGAAAGACGGGCACCTACTTTTAAAAAAATTCAAGGATTGCAGAGTATTGAAGAAGGTTTGGTAAAGGCTCTGCCTTTTCAACTGACCCAGGCCCAAGAAAAAGTTTGGCAGGAAATGAGTGGCGATCTTTCACAAGACTTTCCGATGAACCGATTACTACAGGGTGATGTTGGAAGTGGCAAAACCGTTGTAGCCGCTTTGGCGGCTGCTCGAACGATGGATCATGGGTATCAGGCTGCCGTAATGGCGCCTACTGAAATATTGGCGGAGCAACATTACCTCAAAATGAAGGAATGGTTTGAGCCCCTCGGCATCAAAGTAGCATGGCTCTCTGGCAGTTTAAAAGCCAAAGAAAAGAGATTGGCTCAAGGGTTGATTGAAAGTGGAGAAGCTCAGCTCATTATTGGTACTCACGCTTTGATTCAGGAGTCGGTGAGTTTTGCGAAATTGGGTTTAGCGGTGATCGATGAGCAGCATCGATTTGGAGTGAGGCAACGTTTAGAGATTCAGCAACGCGTTGGTTCCGAGCTATTTTATTGTCATCAGCTAATGATGTCAGCCACGCCTATTCCGCGTACCTTAGCAATGACGTATTACGCTGACCTGGATATTTCAGTAATTGATCAATTGCCTCCAGGTCGCAAGCCAATCGTTACAAAGGTTGTTAAGGCCGCACGACGAGAAGAGGTGATTAAAGGCTTGCATGATTGGTTGGTTAAGGGTTTGCAGGCTTATTGGGTTTGTCCTTTAATTGAAGAATCAGAAGTCTTACAGTTACAAACTGCCGTTGAAAGTTTTGAACAACTTACTCAGGCTTTGCCAAATTTCAAGGTGGGTTTGGTGCATGGTCGTCTTAAGGCGGATGAGAAAGCCGCTGTGATGGCCGCTTTTAAGGCAAACGAAATTCAGCTCTTAGTTGCCACAACAGTAATTGAAGTTGGGGTAGATGTTCCAAATGCCGCCCTAATGGTAATTGAGCATGCTGAGCGATTTGGTTATGCTCAGATTCATCAATTAAGAGGTCGGGTAGGCCGAGGTTCTGCCGATTCTGTTTGTATCTTAATGTATGCAGAACCTCTTTCGATGGCAGCAAAAGAGCGTCTGCAAACACTTCGAGAAACTTCCGATGGTTTTGTGATCGCAGAGAGAGATCTTTCTCTGCGCGGCCCAGGAGAATTATTAGGTGCAAAGCAATCTGGAGATGCGATGCTCCGGTTTGTTGATTTACAAAGAGATGCGTGGTTGATTGAATTAGCTCAACAGGCTGCAGATCTTTTATTGAATGAGCATACTAATTTGGTCGAACGCCATCTAGAGAGATGGTTAGGCTCACGCGCAGAATTTTTAAAGGCTTGATATGGGAGTGAATTTTTCCTTGGTTCGCGATCGTTTAATTGCTTATGGATATTTGATTCGTATAGATAAGCCGATTGGAACCTTATTGCTATTGTGGCCAACACTTTGGGCGCTCTGGTTAGCAAGCGGTGGATTTCCTGCTTACAACATTTTGGTAATTTTTATAGCGGGGACATTTTTAATGCGCAGTGCAGGCTGCGCCATCAATGATTATGCGGACCAAGATTTTGATCGCCATGTCAAAAGAACACAAGGTCGACCCGTTACGAGTGGAATCATTTCTGGAAAAGAGGCTCTTGGTGTTGCAGCGTTATTGGCATTTTTTGCCTTCTTATTAATTGAGCCTCTGAATACGCTCACTAAAGAACT
>CAIYZI010000611.1 GCA_903930665.1 uncultured beta proteobacterium | reverse complement strand
TCCTTTATCAGATCTCATAATTGCTCCATTTGCATATGCAAATGTTAGAGTCAGCATACGGCAATGAAAACCAAGAATTTCTGATAAGTAAATTCTTTTTGTCGGCTTACCCGACAAACAAGTGTCACTTAACCGGACACTCCAAAGAGGCGCTGTCGTCACCACGATGGTTCCAAAAGTTCAAATCCCACGCCAGGAGATAAGCCGCCTACACCACACTACTTTCCCCACAGGTTTAAGCCAATGTCTTAACAACTGCTAAAACACAATTCCACGTCTTTTAATCCGTTGGTCGCGAGTTCGAATCTCGCCCGACCCACCAGTAATACAAAGTGGCGCGTGATTAGCGTCGACAAATACTCACCAACAGTCCGTTGGTATTGAATTTGGAGAACTGATCATGAACACCAGCAATACTGCAGTAAGCCCCCTGATTAGGGGCGAAGCATTCTCTCTTTCGGCTCTAGCTGACTCCTATATGGCCTGCTATCAAGGCCGAGACCCCTCATTTGGCAATAGATTGTCTTTTATCGTCCAGCAACTGGGCCATACTCGAATCGTCGCACCTTAATCACGTGCCACTACTAATTATGAAATGGAATATATGGAAAACACAGCACATTCAATACAGAACTTGGAATCATTCCAAGATTTTCTTAATTCTCCAGAAGGTAAAAGGCTTTTTACCAACAAACACTCTGGGGATTGGTTTATCCGGACTCACCGAAATGAATTAATTAAAGCCGGTGTCTTAGTTAAGTTTCTTGGAAGACTACACATTATTCGGCCGATCTTTGAAACGGCACTCATCAATCTCATTCGCGAAAAAACGATTCACTCAATTAGCTCTAATCTGGACAATGTAAATGAGTGATGACTTCGAAATTGATTGGGGGAACCTACCCCTTATACCAGCTGGTAGTTATCAAGCTGTTTATGTAAGTCACGAAACCTTGTACCAGAGTTTTGGCGCGAAAATCAAGATTACATTTAGGATCACAGATCTTGGGCACGTAAATGGAGCTTTGATTAATGGGTGGTACAACGCTAAAGCATTGCCTAGTAAGCCGGGAAAAAATAAACGGGCCATCCTTTCGCGCCACTCAAAACTTGCTACGGAACTATTAAACATCCTATGCACTCGGGAAAAACCCTCTCGGCTTTCACCAGCCCAACTAAAAGGTAAATTACTTGAAATTTCTGTTAGGACTGTTCGCACGAATAGTCGACAGAAAAAATATGCCGACCCCCAAACATATTCAGTTGTTGATCATATTGAACGAATCATCCTAGATGATCGAGTGGAACCTTCATATAGACCTTTACCTAAACCCATACCAGAACCTATACCTACCTCAAAAGAAGGAAGTCCAATAGCCAAAAGGCTTCCAAGGAAGTGGCGTACAGACTCATCAACCAATTTAGCCCTGGAGAAAGGTATGTAGGCTAAATATCTAATCTCAGATATCTACCCCAGGGACTTCGGTCTCTGGCTCCAAAATTGACATATGAAAGAAATTAAAAAATGACTTACTACACTAAATTTATTAACAAAGAACCTATTTCCATCGATACATTTACTTCTGACAGAGTTTGGAAATATAGAGCAGACATCAGATCCGAGCACGAAGGAAAATGTGGATTTCCTGAGATTTACCTTGATTTTGACGCTAATGAATCCCTAGAAATTCTTGCAATCGGATCATATGTTTACGGATATCGCACTGCAAGTGATCGCGAAAATATAAGCATTAAAAAACTTATCTCGATAATTGAAAATGAATTTTCTACTGTTATCTACGATGAGAGCAGTCATCAGTACTACGGATACGAGAGTCGATATCAACAAATGAATTATGAACAGCTTGAATATTCAAGTAGGAGGGATCAGAAAATTGATGAAATTATTTGGTATAGGATTACAGAAAATCGAAATCGTTCAATTGTTTTACCAAAACCAAGCTTATCAAATAAATTAGATTCAAAAATATATTTTGGCCAGCATATCATTGAAGAATTTCCAGCCTTATTTACCGAAGGAAAAAAACGTGAGATCTTAATTCGCATTAATGCAGCTTACCGAGATGAGGTTCTAAAAGAATCCCTCATTAATAGCCAAGAAAAGATAAGGCCTGTTTTAGAGGATGTTCGCAATATGCCTCCAAAAAGATTCAATGAAGAAGAAATGGAACGACTAGACGATATACCTTTTTAGTAAATCACCATTCATGCTCTTGGTCGCGCATTCTAATAATCTTAAATGAACCACATTTATTTTTAATTAATAGCTCTCGTGGTTCATTTTCTTTAAGAGGGATGCCGCCATAAACATATATGAGCGTCTCTTCTTGAAAATATTCTCGCTCCAAAATAGCCAAACGTTTACTTAACCCCTTCATTTATCTAGCCATTTTTTCTAAGGTAGCAATGCGTCCCTCAAGGGAGGCGTATTCCTGAATAGCAAGGCAGTTGCTCGCTGTATTCAACATAGCGTTAGCGCAATCGGGGGATATTTCACCCCTCATTAACGACCGCATAACTGAATCAGCATACCTTGAGATAGAGTCGCCCTCTGAACCCGCTAGAACAGGCTCTAGTTGTGGCTTTACTCCTGGGATGACCTTATCTACCAAAAGTCGTGATGCCTGAATATCGCCATTTTTAGCCGCCTGAATTAATACATCAATAATTTCTGGAAGCGCTTCCCCAATCTGGCTTCTAAGCTCACCAACCTTCCCTGAACCCTTAGGTCTACCTGAAGGATTTCCAGACTTGCCTTTTTGGAATCCATTGTTTTTTTGTTGTTTTATCAGCAACGCCCATCCTCTAAATATTCAGCACATACTGGTCTTATAAAACTATTGAGGTAATTTGAAAAGTACTTTTTTTAGTAAACCGAGTTGTCGCGTGCTTCAGTGTGTTGCTTAAAAAAGTGCTGTAATCTTTTTGAGTAAACAGGCTGCTTAAGCCTTAGTCTTTAAATATTTAACTACTGTTTCCCAATCGGGAAAATCAGGTGTAGCAAAGTGAATATGTTCGCCTTTGAAGCGATCGACGCCATTTTTTAGGCGGTCATCTACTAAAAAATCTCCATCATTAAGATTTTTATGATGGCTCAAAATAAGGCGTTTAAACGCTGTCTTACCCAAATATTCTTTTACCCAAAGGAGCTTATCGGACCAAGCGCTGGGATTGCCCCAAGGTGCAGTTGAAAGAATATATGCATCAAATAAGGTCGCAAGCTCTTCATATGCAGCAATAGCACCCGGTACGGGATCCATTAGCGAGAAGATCCCAGGAACCTCATCTAGTCGATCCGCGTACGAATCTTGAATATGATCAGGCGTCCTTTTAATCCCAGTAGGGAAATCAACCAACACATTGTCCATATCTATGTAGAGTATCTTCATTTAATCCATTCTATCAACCTAATGGGGTCCATCGGGGTCTACTTGAGCAACGGTGTATCAATCCGTTGCTCTAAGAGCATCGGACCAACGATCCGTTGGTCTTTGAATGGTTAAATCAAGTCGCGTAAAAAAGCACCACTTGCTAACAAAAGGTACTTTAAGTAAAACAAATCAAAACTTCCCTAATGCACATTCAAATACCAGTGGATGCCTACCCCGGCACCCCCCCCCCATTTGCCACTGCTCTCAGAAGTAGAATTAATTAAGCAACTATGGCCAGTCTCTGTTCGGGATAATGCCGCCCAATGCCATGTTTGGACGTTGATGATTGTCCCGCGGGATTCCCTTCGGTCTATTTATACATCCATTGTGTTGCGAACTCCTGAACTTCGTTAATACCTTCCCAATAATGCTGAGATAACCACTCATATCTGACGGTACGATTAAAGCGCTCCACATAGGCATTTTGTTATGGTTTACCTGGTTGGATATGGGCGATGTGGATTTGATGCTTTACTGCCCACTCCATGAGTCTGCCGCCGATAAGCTCGGGACCGTTGTCCGATCGAATCACACCAGGCTTACCTCGCCAAGCAATGATTTGATCTAAGCTGCGAACTACTCGCTCTGCTGGTAATGAGAAGTCCACTTCAATCCCTAAAGCCTCTCGATTAAAGTCATCAATCACATTGAACAAGCGGATGGACCGGCCATCTTGCAACTGGTCATGCATAAAGTCGATTGACCAGACTTGGTTAATGCTCAGCGGCACGACCAAAGCGTCGGGTTTATCTCGCACCAAACGCTTACGGGGTTTGATGCGAAGGTTCAGCTCAAGATCCTTGTCCCTAAAGGGACTTCCTTTGGTCGTAATACGGTAGATGCGTTTGTGGATCCATGTGTAGTTCTTGACGTTGAGTAGATACAAATAACAAAGGCCAAAGCCCCGGCTACGGTTGTTGTCCATTAAGCGGATCAACCAATTGGCAATGAGCTCGCTCTCCGCGTTGTGCTTAGCCTCATAGCGATAGGAAGACTCGCTAAACCTTAAGGCTTCACAAGCCAAGCGAATAGGGATTGCTTTATCCCTGACTGCCCGCTGGGCCATCTCACGTCTGTGAGATTGGGCTCACCACTTTTTTGCGAGAACTTCAATTACGATCTCCGCTTTAAGCTTCTCTTCGATATACATCTTCTTTAAGTAGGCGTTCTCAGCCTCAAGCTCCCTCATGCGGGCCATCATTGAGGTGTCCATGCCGCCGTATTTGGCGCGCCATTTATAGAAAGTGGCAGTACTAATCCAGCTCACGGCAGACTTCTGGAACCGCTAGGCCAGCATCCACCCGTTTTAGGGCATCCATGATCTAGCTATCAGTAAATTTAGAACGTTTCATGTAGAACTCCTCTATATTCGAGAAAACTCTGCCTCTGAGCTCAGTTAACCTGTGGGGGGATTGCCCCCCGCTAGACGCTGCTCGGCTGGAATACCATATTTATTAATCAAAGCATACAGACTATGGGGTGAGGTGCCCAGCCTAGCAGCTACATCTCGAACCCCAAATCCTCGCTCAACGACTTGCTTGACTGCCTCTAACTTGAACTCTTCAGTAAACCGTCTTCTTGTACTCATTACACACCTCCTAATAGACTAAATATTAGGCTAGAAAGTGTCTAGAGAAGTGGTAGCGATTCAGGGGGTGGCTCTGATTTGTA
>CAIYZI010000610.1 GCA_903930665.1 uncultured beta proteobacterium | reverse complement strand
TTGGCGTTATGTTTATGGATCTTTGTGGTTATTGCCTTGCATACTCGTACAAGGGTTATTGCATCTACAGAAGTGGCAAATTATTGAGATGCTTTTTACGGTTGCCTTATTTTTCTGGCCATTAACGACTTATCTTGATCGCGTTAACCCATTAAAGCGTCAGAGCTTTCCAGACCGCCTGGCAAATACGCGACTAGTTGAGCTACCAAAAAATCTTGTAACGCTTTCTTAGGGGCCTTATGTCCATCAGGCGACCTCTCTCAAGCACTCCATTGCAGTCGTACTTTGGATTTTTCTCAGAAATTGATAGCCGGATGCTAGACACGCAACTGAACCAAAGGCCATGCCCATAGCTAAGGACTGCGCAAAGGCATTAAATTCAATTTCCAATACAAAGCGGCCTAAAGCCCATGCAGCACCTCCAGCCGCTAATCCCGCCAGCACTCCGGCAATAAGACCAGTCACTAATAGCTCAGTTAAAACAATATTGGCCAGCATCTTTTTTGAAGCACCAAGCGCCTTTAATAAAGCAGCATTTTTAAAGCGCTCATCCTGTGTAGCGGACATGGCACTTATTAGTACCAAAATGGCTGCCATAATCGTAAAAGCAAATAAGAGGCCAAGGGCCGATGAGAGTCGATCTAAGATATTTTGAATTTGCTGCAGTGAGGCAGCTACATCTACGATGGTCAGATTTGGAAAAGACTGGCTAATCTGAAAATCCAATCCATCCAAATTGCTTGGCTGATAAAAAGAAGTGATCCAGGATTGCGGTAAATTTATCAATAATTTGGCAGGCATGATGACAAAAAAATTGACACGCATCGATCCCCAGTCAAGTTTTCGCAATGAGGTGATGGGTGCCGTGATCTTTTCACCAGCAACCTCAAATGTCATCAGATCACCTAGCTTGAGATTGAGAGTCTTTGCAATACCGGCCTCAAGAGAAACTTGTGGAGTGTCTCCGTGAATCCATTGGCCAGCAGTAATGCGATTGCCAGGTGGCAATTGTTCGACATAGGAAAGATTAAATTCTCTATCCAATAATCGACGGGCACTATCGTCCTGATAATGAGATAACAAAACTGGTCGATCATTGATTTCAATTAAACGACCACGGACCATTGGATAAAACTCAGGCTTGGCTAAGCCAGAATTAGTGAGCTCATTAGCAATGCCCTGCTTTTGATCTTCTTGAATATTGATAATAAAACGATTGGGAGCATCAACAGAGAGATTACCCTTCCAGGAGGCAAGCAAATCTTGACGCAGTAACAGAATCATTAGTAATGCCATCAACGCAATACCAAGCGCAGTAATTTGAATGATGGCAAAACTGGCTTGGCGAGCTTGTATCTTTAGCGCAAAGCGGTAAGGAAAGCTCTGAAGCTTGAGTCGGCTTAAGAAAAATAAAGTTGCCCATGCAAGTAATGAGAAGAGTGCAATAGCGCCACCGAAACTCACCCCAACCCAGGCAGCCAATTTCCAGTCTCTGGCAGCAATAGCAATTAAACAGGCGCATGTTCCAAGACTGCCAATAGCAACCCATAAACCCTTGACCGAGAGTCCATTGAATTCCTTTCTCACCAAGCGGATTGGAGAAACTTTTACCAATTCAAATAACGGAGGGCCAGCAAAACCCAGCAAAAGTGACCAAGCCAGTAAGGCACT
>CAIYZI010000609.1 GCA_903930665.1 uncultured beta proteobacterium | reverse complement strand
TTTGTTTACTTGCTTACTTACCTGCCCTCTTACTCTTTTAACCACTCCTTGAGGGCGCCTAAATCACGTTTGGTGTCGCTGCCGTCTTCGGCTGTTGGTACGTTACCTAGTTTAGCCAGAGCTTTTTCTAAATTGGCAATCTTCGCTTCTTGTTCTAGACTGGCATCAATTAGGCCTTTAAGTGCCATTGAGACTGGGTCATCAATATTTGGAGTGATGCCGTAAGCCGAGAAATATTCTTTAGTTTTGCTATCTGGACTTTGCGGTAAATCGGGATGCAAGATGCGCGCTGGTATGCCTACTGCTGTAGCCCCGGCAGGAATTTCCTTTAAGACAACAGCGTTTGATCCTACGCGCGCGCCATCTCCCACGGTAAATCCACCGAGTACTTTTGCACCAGCGCTAATCACGACGCCTTTGCCTAAAGTGGGGTGGCGTTTTACGCCTTTGTATAAAGAGGTTCCCCCTAAAGTCACGCCTTGGTAAATCGTGCAGTCATCCCCAATCTCAGTGGTTTCACCAATGACAATACCAAGACCGTGATCTAAAAAAACGCGCCTACCAATTTTTGCGCCCGGATGAATTTCAATGCCAGTAATCCAGCGTGCCACCATGGAGAGGAGGCGTGCGATCCACTTAAGCCCTGCATTCCATAGAGCATGAGACACGCGGTGTAACCAAACAGCGTGTAAGCCTGGGTAGCAAGTAATGACCTCCAAGCGATTTCTGGCGGCAGGGTCCCGAACTATGATGGAGTCGACTTGGTCGAAAAGCGAATTAAACATAGAGCGATTTTAACGGGATACGCTTATTTTCTCAGGAGCATCTGTTTTGCGATGCCTCGCAAGAGATCAATCTCTTCTTTATGTAGGCGAGTTCTGGCAAAAAGGGCCTGCAAGCGAGGCATTAATTTTTTAGGGTTGGCTGGATCTAAATAGCCAATTGCTTCTAAGCCAGCTCGCCAATGCTCTAGCATGGCTGAAATTGCTGCTGGATCAGCGAATTCTGCAGACGCCTCTCTATCTGCTAGCATCCCGGTTTCTTGGCCGTCAAAAGTCGTGAAGGTCTCCCTTAGGGTATAGGCACAGACCATGATCGCTTGAGCAAGGTTTAAGGAGGGGTAGGAGGGGTTGGCATCTAACCACACCCGATGGGTGCATAAGGCTAAGTGATCGTTATCTAAGCCCGTTCTTTCAGGTCCGAAGAGCAGGGCAACCTTTTGTTTCTTATTTACAGCATCTTGAACCAGATGACGGGCTGAAACCCAATCTAAGGCTGGAGGTCCAAACTCACGATCACGACTGGTGAGCCCCAAGACAAGTGAGCAGTCCTGAACAGCAAGATCCAAGGATTCACTCTCTTGACTCGACTCTAGAATATCTCCGGCACCGCTAGCTAGGGCAATCGCCTCAGATTCTCTTGCAACCCCTTTAATCTTGGGGTTAATAAGTCTTAAATCGCCAAATCCCATGGTTTTGAGGGCGCGTGCAGCAGACCCTACATTGCCAGGGTGACTGGTTTCTACGAGAACCCAGCGAAGGAGATTGGCTTGGTCGGTATTCATGTTTATTTCAGTTTGGAGATAGATAGAAATAGAGGGATCGTTTAGAATCTGTGCATTCGCCTTGTATTGTCGTGCAGTTCTTAGTGACCTTGCGCAATATAAAAGGCTTGTTCTTATCTAATTTGTCGATCGATACTATGCATCCCATGTTAAATGTGGCCGTTAAGGCCGCCCGTCGTGCCGGAACGGTGATTAACCGAGCCTCCTTAAATTTAGAGCGTTTACAAGTCGATCGCAAACAACACAATGATTTTGTGACAGAGGTTGATAAAGCTGCAGAAGCAGCCATTATTGAAACTCTGAGTGAAGCCTATCCAACCCATGGATTCTTGGCTGAAGAAACTGGTGAACGTAATGCAGATGCCGAAAACGTCTGGATTATTGATCCGCTAGATGGCACTACCAATTTTATTCACGGCTTTCCTCAATATGCGGTATCTATTGCGCTCTCTGTTAATGGAGTGACTCAGCAAGCGGTAGTCTACGACCCAACCCGTGATGAACTTTTTACCGCCACCCGTGGGGCAGGTGCTTATCTAGATCGTCGGCGTTTACGTGTAGGCACTCAAGATCGTTTAACGAATTCTCTTATCGGTACAGGCTTTCCATATCGTGAAGATCAAGACTTGGAAAAGTATCTAAAGATATTCGCGGAGATGTCACGTCAGTGTGCTGGCTTGCGTCGCCCAGGAGCTGCTTCATTGGATTTGGCTTATGTTGCTGCTGGTAGATACGATGGTTTCTTTGAGAGTGATCTCAAGCCTTGGGATATGGCTGCTGGTGCCTTATTGATTACTGAGGCTGGTGGCTTGGTGGGTAATTATCGCGGTGAAGAAGGTTTCTTGAAGACTGGCGAAGTAATGGCCGCTAATCCTCGTATTTTTGCCCAAATGGCCCAAAATCTTTCTAAGTATTCTGCATATTAATTATCAGTTTTTAGAAGGCGTTAATACAGAAAAGCCGAAGTGAGATACTTCGGCTTTTCTGTATTTTGGAGTGTCTTAAAAATTAATGTTTTGCTAGATCACAGTAACGCACACCATCAACATCAATGAGTAGGGCGCTTGCCCTTGGCAGGGCTCTTACGGGATGATCTAAATCCCAATCCGACAGAACCCAACGTTCCCACTCTTGTTCCAGAAAATGTTCATGATGCTTAGCGGGAAGGTGGGTGTGACCATGAATCAACTTATCACCCCCTTGATCGCGCAATACAGCAGCGCAAGCAGCTAGCGTGACATCGGCTTTGACATGACTGAGTTCGGGTGTACGGTGAGCGGTACGTTGATATTGAGTGGCACTATTGCTACGTAGGTTATTCGCAATCGAACGACGCCATTTGAGGGGCATTCTGAGGAAGAGTTTTTGAACCCATCCCTTACGTACCCAGGAGCGAAAGACTTGATAGCCCACATCAGCTGTACATAGTGAGTCACCGTGGCTCACGATGTATTCAGAACCAGCAACGCTGATTTTTGAGGGGTCAGCTAAAAGTGTCATGCCGGTTTTTTTTAGGTAATCTGCGCCAACTAAAAAGTCTCGGTTACCGTGCATGTAATAGGTTTTGACTTTGGTCGAAAGCGTAGCAATCGCGCGCCGTACCTCTTGCTGAAATGGGGAGAGGGTGGCCGTATCATCGCCCACCCAATACTCAAACAGATCCCCTAAGATAAAAACTGCTTCAACTTTTGGGGCATCTTTTTCGCAAAAATCAAAGAAGCGTTGCGCCGTCAAAGGCATTGACGGCGTCAGGTGTAAATCTGAGATGAGCAGGGCGCTCGAAAATTGCTCACTCATTCTTCGAGGACAGTTGCCTTTTCGATAACCACATCTTCAGCAGGTACATCTTGATGAAAGCCAGTAGAACCTGTTTTTACTTTGCGGATGGTATCTACAACATCCAACCCATCAGTTACCTTGCCAAATACAGCGTATCCCCAACCTTGCGCATTTTCTGCGGTGTGATTTAAGAAGTCATTGTCATTCACGTTAATAAAGAACTGTGCTGTTGCTGAATGCGGGTCACTAGTACGAGCCATGGCAACAGTGCCACGTTCGTTTTTCAGGCCATTGTTTGCTTCGTTTTCAATTTCTGCGCCAGTAGGCTTTTGCTTCATGCCAGCAGTCATGCCACCACCTTGAATCATGAAGTTATCAATGACGCGATGGAAGATGGTCCCATCATAGTGACCGCTTTTTACATACTGCAAAAAGTTAGCAACGCTCTTAGGTGCTTTAACAGCATCTAATGTGAGGGTGATATCACCCTTATTGGTTTTTAGGAGTACTTTCGCCATTATTTGGTCTACTTTCTTGAGGGTTAGTGGATGAACTCGTATTTTGTGTAGTGTTATCTACAGCAGGACTAGTTGGGGTCGCGGGGGCAGCAGAGGTGAATGAGGTTCTCGGGTTCGCTGGCCTTTTAGCAGGGGGCTTTAGGATTTCTAGCAAAGCTTTGGCGCGATTGGAATATTGACGTTGGTTTAGCAGAGCATCTTTAGCGGCGTCTTCATAAGCCTGAGCACCTAAGCGAATGTAGATCTCGCCAAGGTTTGCTGAGGCTACTGCATAGGTAGGCCTGAGTTTGAGGGCTAGCTCTAAATAATCCCGTGCCTCAATCCAATTACCTTGGTTTGCAGCTAAAGCCGCTAAGTTGTTGTAAGGCTCTGGCAATTCAGGAAATTGCTGGGTGATTTCAATTAAGGTCTTTTTAGCCTGATCAAACTGGCGCATCTCAATTTGGAGGCGTGCCTTCACAAAGCGAATCTGAACGTTACCAGGCGTCTTTTTGAGCTGCTTGTCGATCAAATCTATTGCTTCAGGATATTTACGAGCCTTAATAAGCTTTTCGATATCTGATGGAATCGCATTTTTGGTAACGGGATCCGGTTCAATAATCAAAAAAGATAAAAAAGGCACTGCTACAGAATCGGATAATCCCGGACTTAATGGGTCATATCCCAAATCAGCGGAGAGCCGAGGTGGTTCGGTAGCGCTGTAACCGCCTAAATAGGGCTGGGCTGCCTTCTCTGAATTTTGGGCTTCCTGGGTATTTAAAGTCGTTATTTCCCGGTCATAGCGCTGCTGAGCAGGAGTGCTGCAGCCTGACAGCAGAAACAAGGCGGCTAAAAAGCCTGAGGCCTCAAATAGGAAGGAACGCTGTGTTGAGGGTGTAAAAGACATAAAGGGAAGGGGATAAAACTGGCTCATTCGATATACTCAGCGCTCAGTCTAACAAATTAGCGTTACTTGCCCCTTCTTTACGGTCCTATGTTGCAAATCTATAACACTCTTAGTCGTTCAAAACAGGTTTTCAAGCCCATTGTTCCGGGTAAGGTGAAGGTGTATGTCTGCGGCATGACGGTTTATGACTTTTGTCATATTGGTCATGCCCGTGTCATGATCGTCTTTGATATGGTGGTTCGGTGGTTGCGAGCCAGCGGCTATGAGGTGCTTTATGTCAGAAATATTACTGACATTGACGACAAAATTATTAATCGGGCCGTTGAGAATGGTGAGCCTATTGCGGCTTTAACTCAGCGCTTTATTGATGCCATGCATACTGATTCAGATGAGTTGGGTTTAATACACCCAGATCAAGAGCCTCGCGCCACGGATTTCATTGCCCAAATGCAAGGCATCATTGGCCGCTTGATTGAAAATGAGCTGGCTTATCAGGGTGAGGACGGTGATGTGAATTTTGCGGTGCGCTTGTTTCCGCAATACGGCAAGCTCTCTGGAAAAACCCTTGATGAATTAAATGCTGGTGAACGGGTTGCCGTAAGTGGTGGCAAGCGTGATCCATTAGACTTTGTTCTTTGGAAGAGTGCTAAACCTGAAGAGCCTGTCGATACTCGCTGGAGCTCCCCTTGGGGTGAAGGACGTCCTGGCTGGCATATTGAATGTTCTGCTATGTCCTGTGATTTGCTTGGCGATCATTTTGATATTCATGGTGGGGGCGCGGATTTACAGTTTCCGCACCACGAAAATGAAATCGCGCAAAGTGAAGGCGCTTTATACGGCAAGGATCGTGGACCTGACGATGCACCATTTGTAAATTACTGGATGCATAACGGCCATATCCGTGTAAATGAAGAGAAGATGTCCAAATCTTTGGGTAACTTTTTCTTGATTCGGGATGTGCTTAAAAGTTTTGATCCAGAAGTCTTGCGTTTCTTTATGCTACGTGCGCATTACCGTAGTCCCATCAATTACAGCGATGCTCAGTTAGAAGAATCTCGTTCTGGTTTAGCCCGTCTCTATACGGCCTTGGCGCAAGTGACGAATATTGGTGATGCTCCAATGGATTCTCATAATCTATGGGCCAAGCGCTTTGCTGAGGCGATGAATGATGATTTCAATACGCCTGAAGCAATAGCAGTCTTATTTGATTTGGCAAGCGAAGTCAATCGGGCTCAGGGTGTTGAGAAGCAAACTTTGGCAAGCACCCTTAGAGGGCTGGGGGCAGCATTAAATTTCTTGCAAAGAGATCCTACGCAATTTTTGCAGTCTGGCACCAAAGAGCAAGATGGTCTAAGTCCAACTCAGATTGATGAACAGATTGCTGCCCGTGTAGCTGCTAAGCAGGCAAAAGACTTTGCGCAGGCTGATCAGATTCGTAAGATGTTGTTAGAGCAGGGTATTGTTTTGGAAGATAAACCCGGTGGCATTACAGAATGGCGTAGAGCGTAGTGGGTGGCATCAAAGAACTTTCGATCTTAGAAGAAGTGGCTCCAGAATATTGGGAGCAGGCTTGCGCCGAGCTGATGAAGCAAGATCGCATTATGCGAAAAATTATCCCTAAATACGGCTCTGGTTTTTTGATGACCAAAGGTGATGCTTTTACAACCTTGGCCAGAGCAATCGTTGGTCAGCAAATTTCGGTTGCGGCAGCGCAATCCGTCTGGAATAAAGTCCTCTTGGTGGCAAAAAAGAAGGTTAGCGCCAAAAATATCCTTGCCTTGACTGTGGAAGAACTGCGTGCTGCTGGTCTTTCTGGCAGAAAAGTGGAATATATCCGCGATTTAGCCGATCATTTTGATTCAGGGCGTCTGCATGCCAACCAATGGAAGGACATGGAGGATGAGGCTGTAATTAAGGAATTATGTGAAATTCGGGGTATTGGCCGATGGACAGCCGAAATGTTCCTGATTTTTAATATGGTGAGACCTAATATCCTGCCTTTGGATGATGTGGGGCTCATTAAGGCTATTTCCCTCAATTATTTCAGTGGAGAGCCTGTTAGCCGCCATGAAGCACGCGAAGTGAGTGCTAATTGGGCCCCGTGGCGTACGGTTGCAACCTGGTATATGTGGAGAAGTATCGACCCCGTTCCCGTTGAATACTAAAATCAAGCTATGAAAACGACTTTCCTGGATTTTGAGCAGTCAATCGCCGAATTAGAGTCGAAGATTGAAGAGCTCCAATTTGTACAAGATGAATCATCAGTAGATATTTCTGATGAGATCAAAACGCTTACTGAAAAGAGTCAGCAACTCACTAAAGATGTTTATGCCAACTTAAGTCCTTGGCAGGTATCTCAAGTTGCTCGTCATCCGCAGCGTCCTTACACTCTGGATTATGTAAATGCCTTGTTTACGGACTTTCACGAGTTGCATGGCGACCGTAATTTTGCAGATGATCTATCCATCATTGGTGGCTTAGCGCGCTTTGATGGAAAAGCTTGCATGGTGATCGGTCACCAAAAAGGGCGCGATACCAAAGAGCGCGCTTTACGTAACTTTGGCATGAGTCGTCCTGAGGGCTATCGCAAGGCTATGCGTTTAATGCGTTTGGCTGAAAAGTTTGGCATCCCGGTATTTACTTTTGTAGATACTCCTGGTGCCTTTCCGGGAATTGATGCGGAAGAGCGTAATCAATCTGAGGCGATTGGGCGCAACCTGTATGTACAAGCAGAACTGCGTGTGCCTATCATTGCCACCATTATTGGTGAGGGTGGTTCAGGCGGTGCCTTGGCAATTGCGATGGGTGATGTGGTGTTGATGTTGCAAAACTCTACTTACTCAGTCATCTCTCCAGAAGGTTGTGCCTCCATCTTGTGGAAAACTGCTGAGAAGGCTTCTGAAGCGGCTGAGCAATTGGGTTTAACGGCGCAGCGCATCAAGACTTTAGGTTTGATCGATAAGATCGTTCCAGAGCCTACTGGTGGCGCGCATCGCGATTATCAAACCATGATGACCAACATGCATAAAGCGTTGGCAGAATCTTTAAAAACTTTTGATGACATGAAAGAAAACGCTCTTCTCGAGCGTCGTCATGAGCGCTTAATGAGTTATGGCAAGTTCAAGGAAATCGAAAGCAAGTCTTAAGACAAGCAAGCGAATCGCAGTTGCCTTAAGTGGTGGACTCGATTCGGTTGTCTTGCTCGATCAAGTTTGCAAGTCGTATCAAGCGCAATCTAAAAATTCTATAAAAGACTCTTTAGAGAAATCCCCAGAGATCTGGGTATTTCATATTCATCACGGCTTGCAAAAACCCGCTGATGAATGGTTGGTATTTTGTGAGAAGCTTGCTAAAAAATACCGTGTACATTTTGATTTTCGTCTTTTGCATTTAGTGAAAGACGGCGATCAAGGTAATGTTGAGGCTAGAGCAAGAGTGGGACGCTATGAAGCCTTGGCAGATCTATGCGCCTACCACGGCATCCAAAATCTTTTGCTGGCACATCATCAAAACGATCAAGCTGAGACGATTCTTTTGCAGCTCTTACGGGGTGCTGGTGTGGCTGGCTTATCTGGCATGCCTGAGCAAAGGGTACTCTCTTCGGAGGGTGATGAGATTACCCTCTGGAGGCCGCTTCTTGATCAAAGTAGGGTGCAATTAGAGGCTTATGCAAAAGTGCATAAGCTTAAGTGGATTGAAGACCCAAGCAATCAAGATATGAGTTATCGCCGCAATGCGGTGCGCAAACAAGTGATTCCGAGATTAGCAAAAATTCAGCCAGAAGCGATTGCCAATTTAGCGCGTAGTGCGAATTTACTTGGTGAGGCACAAGGCTTGTTAGATCGCTTGGCAGAGCAAGATGGCAAAAAGATTATTCATGGTGATCTCTTGAAAGTGGATCTTCTCAAAGACCTCGCTAAAAAGGATCTCTCTGCCGCCAATAATCTTTTAAGGTTTTGGCTAAAAATCAATGCGCTTGCAATGCCTTCTCAAGAACGTCTGGTGTCCTGGTGGCAAGATTTGGAAAAGGTACGCGCTGATGCTCAATTGGAGTGGCAGCATGATGGTGCGTGTATTCGGCTTTGGCGTGATCGCTTACAAATCTTTAAGAGCCCCCATGCTGATATTGCTTATGGCGGTAGATGGGTATTTAAAGCTATTGCCATTTCCAGCAAGAAGGCTGGAATTTCTGCAGCATGGGTAAAGCAGGCTCAGCAAGAGGGCGCGATTGAGTTTAGAGAGCGTCAGGGTTCAGAGAAACTGCAAGACAAGCTTAATGGTCCCCGCAAGACCCTCAAAAACCTTTTTCAAGAGCATGATGTGCCCCCTTGGGATCGGCAGGCACCCTTGTTGTATATACGGGGCGAGTTAGTTGCAGTCGCTGGGGTAGGTGTGAGTTACCCGCATTTGCAGCTTTCTGGGAAGCGCGTTTGGCCTGAGTGGTCTGAGAAGTTTTAATCTGTTCAAAACCCTGTAAAATAAGCCCTTTTTAGACCCTTGGGATTGTTATTCCCAATAAATAGACGGTTTTTATGGCTCTTATCGTTCATAAATATGGTGGCACCTCAATGGGCTCTGTTGAGCGCATTCAGAATGTCGCCAAGCGCGTAGCTAAATGGATGCGTGCTGGCCACCAAGTGGTGGTTGTGCCCTCAGCAATGTCGGGTGAAACTAATCGCTTGTTAGGCTTGGCAAAAGACATTAATCCAGATGCACATCCTCGTGAGTTAGATCAGATTGCCTCTACAGGTGAGCAGGTGAGTTCTGGCTTGCTGGCACTCGCATTGTTGCGTGAAGGCGTTGATGCTGTGAGTTATGCAGGTTGGCAGGTTACCGTGCATACCGACTCTGCTTTTACCAAAGCGCGCATTAAAAGCATTGACGACAAAAAAATCTTAGGCGACTTAAATGCTGGCCGGGCGGTAGTAGTCACGGGTTTCCAAGGTGTTGATCCAAACGGAAACATCACTACGCTTGGTCGTGGTGGTTCAGACACTTCTGCAGTAGCTATGGCTGCAGCGCTGAAAGCCGATGAGTGCTTGATCTATACAGACGTTGATGGCGTTTACACAACTGATCCTCGCGTTTGCGAAGATGCACGTCGTTTAGATAAAATTACCTTTGAAGAGATGCTGGAAATGGCCAGCTTAGGTTCTAAGGTGTTGCAAATTCGCTCTGTTGAGTTTGCAGGGAAGTACAAAGTAAAAACCCGGGTTCTGTCTTCTTTGACAGATCCTTTGATGCCCCTTGACATCGAAATGAAGTCGGGCACATTGATTACATTTGAAGAGGACAGCACTATGGAAGCCGCAGTTATTTCCGGCATCGCCTTTGCGCGTGATGAAGCGAAGATTACCGTTCTTGGAGTTCCAGATCGTCCAGGTATCGCCTACCAAATCTTGGGACCTATTGCTGATGCGAATATTGATGTGGACATCATTATTCAGAATCAGTCATTCGAAGGTAAGACTGATTTCACCTTTACGGTTCCACGCGCTGACTATCAGAAAGCTTTGGACTTATTAAAGAATACCGTCCAAGCCCATATTGAGGCTAAAGAGATTACTGGGGACCCAAAGGTTTCCAAGGTGTCCGTGGTTGGCGTAGGAATGCGTTCGCATGTCGGTATCGCCAGCAAGATGTTCCGGACTTTATCGGAAGAGGGTATCAACATTTTGATGATTTCTACTAGTGAAATTAAGATCTCTGTTGTGATCGACGAAAAGTATATGGAGTTGGCTGTACGCGCTCTGCATAAGGCTTTCGAGCTTGATCAGAAGTAAAAGTTAGTATTTAAGCCCTCAGTCACGGGAATCCGTTAAACTGTGGGGCGTTGTAAAGCATCAAGTACGGAGACGTGGCCGAGCTGGTCGAAGGCACTCCCCTGCTAAGGGAGCATCGGGGCTAAAACTCTGATCGGAGGTTCGAATCCTCTCGTCTCCGC
>CAIYZI010000608.1 GCA_903930665.1 uncultured beta proteobacterium | reverse complement strand
CAACAACCATTTCTTAATCGATTTATTTACACACATTGCATCTAAGGCAAGACCAAAGAACTCAGATCCATTGTTAACCATGCTTTCAATAGCTTCCACCTTGCCAGATTTGATTCCACGCAAGTAAGTCGCTGCACGGTAACGCAGGAAGTGTTCTGTTTGGCCTTCTTTGTTCTCCGTTGAGCAAATTTCCAGGCTGCCATAACGGGTTTCTGGGTTAATGTTCAAGATCGCCAAGCCCAATGCGCCAATGAGATTTTCTGGAATAGAAATAGGTACATAAGAGTACAAGGAAACCAACATTTCTTCCTCATCGACTTCAATGATGTGGTCAATATCTAAAACATCTTTTTCGGTTAATTCAGTTTCACCTGAATCTCCGCCACCAAATGTGGATTCAAACTGCAACATCGCAGTGTTACTGTTTTTAGAGATCTCAATCATGTCAGGGTAGCCAAGCAAGCCTTTCCACCAATACATGAGGGAGAAAGTACAAGGCTTAACTTCCACCAAACCCTTTTTCGTGGATTTAGCAAAGTACAGGCCATAAAACTCATCGTCTTCTTCCAAGCCGTAATGATCAACCTTTAGTGCTTTTGGAGTGGATTTTTTAGCCGACTTCTTTGCAACTTTCTTGGCAACGGGTTTTTTTGCGACGGGTTTCTTAGCGACAACCTTTTTGGCTGCTACTTTTTTGATCGCTTTTTTAGCAATAGGCTTTTTAACGGCCGTTTTCTTGACGGCAACTTTCTTCGCTGCGGGTTTTTTTGCTACCTTTTTTGTTACCGCTTTCTTGGCAACAACTTTTTTAGCAACTACTTTCTTTGCAGGGGCTTTTTTTACCACCTTAGTAGCTACTTTTTTCTTTGCTGGTGACTTCTTTGTAGCCATGGTTTATTACCCTTCTTTTTGGTAGTTAATGTGCTTTGAGCACAAGTTTATATTACTGCAATTTTTATCAAGATTTGATGGAGTCTATATGGGGTTTATCCTTCAAAAATCAAGGGGCAACGGTATTTTGATGGCAAAGATTAAAACGCTTCGCTTGAGATTTCTGAATCTTGCTAAACTGGGTCCTTAGTAACCATCACTTAGACCTAAAGAGAATCCATGTTTCCAGAATATCGCGAATTAATTAGCAAACTCAAAACTTCTGACCGTCACTTTTCCCATTTGTTTGATAAGCACAATGACTTAGATGGAAAGATTCAGAGGATGGAAGCTCATACTGAGCCAAGCACTCATGAAGAGATTGAAGTTCTCAAGAAGGAAAAGTTACTTTTAAAGGACCAGCTGTATGCCATTTTGAAAAAGGCTAGCGCTTAATTTATTGGTCCTATAGTTGTGCGCTTGATTAAGCAAAATTCCCGAAAGGCTTGAGAGATCAGGCCTTTTGTATTTTTACAAGCGTTGATTCTTTAGACTTTCTTCAGAAAGCAAGCCTTTAGCAACATATTTCCAGCTTCAGTTTTACAGTCAACTTCGTGATCACCTGAGACCAAGCGAATACCTTTAATCTTGGTACCCACTTTAAGGGTAGTGGACGAACCTTTAACTTTCAGATCCTTAACCAAAGTCACCGTATCGCCATCCGCCAGTAAATTGCCGTTGGCATCCTTCACGATGAGACCCGCTTCAGCTTCTTCTGCTAAATCAGCCATGGGCCATTCGTGGCCGCATTGGGCGCAGACATAATTTTCACCATCTGGGTAAGTCATATCTTCTTTACAAGCAGGGCAGATGGGGAGGGTGGTATTGGTGTTCATGGCAATTAGGTTTGAGCAGAGCTTAATGGGGAATGTCTAATTTTAGTCTACTGGCTTGTTTTAGAAGTTAGAATCTTTTGAACATGAGTAAAAAAATCAAGATCTTTCTACTAGTTCTGCTAACGGGTTTTTCTCTGGCCGGGGCTGGTATCTGGTATGCGGCAGCTAATGTGGACCCAGCGCAGCTGACCCAATTACTAAGTTCAACCATAAAAGGGCAAACAGGTCGCGATCTGAAGATCTCAGGGCCAATGAAGCTAAGTTTTTTTCCCAATTTAGCGGTATCTGCTGATCAGGTGAGTTTGAGCAATGCCAGCTGGGCTTCAGATCCAGAAATGGTCCATGTCCAGAATATTGCATTGATCATTAAATGGTTGCCATTGCTCAGTAAAAAAATTGAAGTTGATAGCATTGTTCTAAATGGCGTGAATTTGACATTGCAAACTAACAAAGCAGGAGTTGGCAATTGGGTGTTGACTCCGCCAACAATGCAATCTGCCTCTGGGGTTTCTGGTAGATCGTCAAATGCAGATCTTAGTGCCAATCTCAGCGTCAATCCAAGCGACTCTAGCGGCAACATCATTTCTTTAGAGAATCTGACTGTCAATAATGCCCAGATAACTTATCAGAGCGCTAACGCCTCTAAACAAACTTATGAAGTGTCACATCTTTCCTTAATTAAGGGCGATGGTAAGACAAAAGTTGATTTAAACGCTAGTTCCTTAAAGCGCACCTTAATAGTTAAAGGTCAGATGACCTCTATTCCTAAAATTGTAAGTGAGTGGGGCGTATCACCTCTAAATGTCAACCTAGATCTTGAGGTGAGTCTTAACGGTAAAACTCTTGAATTTAAAGGT
>CAIYZI010000607.1 GCA_903930665.1 uncultured beta proteobacterium | reverse complement strand
CGAAATGGAGCTCGATGATGGTCGCCTATCTCCTGACGGGGGAAGTGGTTCGGCCATTTCTAGGCAAACCTACTTTAAAGAGTTATTTCGCCTTCAGGGTGAATTGGTCAAATTACAAGACTGGGTTGTGGAAAATAAGGTAAAAGTTGCAGTTTTATTTGAAGGTCGTGACTCAGCAGGTAAGGGCGGTGCGATTAAGCGGATTACCCAGCGTTTAAACCCCCGCGTTTGTAAGGTAGTGGCATTACCAGCGCCCAATGAGCGCGAAAAAACCCAGTGGTACTTTCAGCGCTATATTTCCCAATTGCCAGCTGGCGGAGAAATCGCTTTGTTTGACCGCAGTTGGTATAACCGTGCCGGAGTCGAAAAGGTGATGGGATTTTGTACTGATGAGGAGTACGAAGAGTTCTTGAGAACGGTTCCAGATCTAGAGCGCATGATGGTAAATTCTGGAATTATTCTGATTAAGTATTGGTTCTCGATTTCCGATGAGGAGCAATACAACCGATTTATGATGCGAATTCATGATCCGTTAAAGCAATGGAAGCTCAGTCCAATGGATTTAGAGGCTCGCCGCCTTTGGGAGGACTACACCAAGGCCAAAGAGACCATGTTGGAGCGCACCGATATCCCTGAGGCACCTTGGTGGGTAGTTGCCGCAAATGACAAGAAGAAGGCACGTTTAAATTGCATTACGCATCTGCTTAGCCAAATTCCTTATAAAGAGATTGATCACCCCATTATTACTCTGCCAAAACGTGTTCATAATCCAGATTATTTACGGGGTCCAGTGCCTCCTGAGATGTACGTCCCAGAGGTTTATTGAAAGATTCCGCTTAGTGGTAATCTCTCTCTAAATGAGAGGGAGAGTTATGAAATTGCATCAGGCGGTTACTAATAGAGAATTTAAGCTACTAATTAAGCCAAAAGACTTGGATAGACGCAGCCAAATTACTAGGCTCACCCAGCAAATTCTCGATTTTTGCCATAAAAACAAGGTTCAATTTTTTCATTTAGACAATGCAAATACTGGCCTGAGAAACGTTTATTTTTACGATACCCCTGGTGAAGATTTGCGACTCAATAATATTATTTTGCGCGTAAGGGAATCGCGCCAAAATGTTTGGGTGGATGATTGGTGTGAAGTCACCCTCAAATGCAGGACTCACGATATAGAAGAGTCTTTCAAATTTGACCCTACCCCAAAGAAAAGTATTAAATCTAGATCTCGTTTGAAACAAGAAATATTGCGTGGGGAGGAAATCGGATCTAAGCGTATGATTTATTCGAATAATGCGATTTTAGATGCGGTGCCCTTAGACAAAATTTTTGATCGTACCTATGCCAGTATCGGTAATTTTTTCCCTAGCTTAAAAAAATTACCGATTGACCATAAAGCGCCACTTCGAATTGTTGGTGGTCAGACTAATAAAATTCTCGAGGCATGCCTTCCCATTGGAAATTTGCAATTTGGTGATGGTGTTCAGGCCCATTGCGATATTGCAATTTGGATGAAGAGCGTCGGTGATCCTATTGTTGGAGAATTGGCTTTCTCATATCGAGTGACTGATGAAAATAGAGCGGAGAGCAAATCCCATAAGCGGGCTGATAAGTTCTTTAAGAAGCTTCAAATAGAGTTAAAGGATTGGCTGGAAATTGGTAGCACTAAAACTGCTTTGGTATACGGCAAGCCTGAATAAAGTTTTTGTAAATGGAATCGTCAAATAATAGTTTTGTAACTCTTCGGGATTTATTCGTCCAATTTTTTATTGTTGGGGCGGTAAGTTTTGGTGGCGGCATTATTGCCTATGAACGCATCTTGCTAGTGGACAAGCGCAAATGGTTATCGCCCGATGAATTTATGGCCTATTTGACAATCAGCCAGACAATGCCTGGGCTAAATTCAGTCAACCTGGCGGTATTAGCGGGCGATAAGTTGCGTGGCGCCATTGGAGCGGTTGCCGCTGTCTTGGGATTAATTCTTCCTGGGTCAGTATTTGTTTTGGTCATTGGCATTCTTTATACGAGCAAATCCAATCACTATTTGTCTAATTTAATTTTGCCGGGTATTGCTGCAGCAGCTACCGGATTATT
>CAIYZI010000606.1 GCA_903930665.1 uncultured beta proteobacterium | reverse complement strand
AGAATGAAATTGCGGGTGATCCACAATAACCAACGCCACCGACAGCAACCCAATTGCTATACACCTGCGCTTGTGAAGTCCATGGACTACCCCAAGGACTAAACCAAGGAGTATTTCCCGCTTCAATAAAATTACTTGAGTTACTTGGCGGCGCAAAATTAAAGTTAGTGGATTCTGAAATGGGAGCTGTGGTGGTTAAAGAGCCACAAAGTAATCCGGAAGATGAGCAATCTCCGATTGATAGTAAATTTAAAACCTTATTGCGCGGTGGCGATGAGGTAGTTCATATTTCGCCAGAAACTCGGTATTTTGAGGTTACTGATGGGGGGATGGGTAGAAGGGTTGCCTATACTATTTCAGGGAATCTAAACGCCAAAAAAGTACTACTGTGTTTGCCTGGCCTATTGGAAACAAAGGCTTCTTTTATGCTTTTGCATTCTTACTTTCTCAAGTTTGAAGAATGCTTGGTGATTAGTATTGATTTATCAGGTCGAGGTGAATCCGATTCAATGGGGGATCGGGAGGCATACAAGATGTCTCTGTATCTGGCTGATATTAGTCAGTTGATTCGTGAAGTCATCTTTAGGGAAAAAGTCGGGCGCGCGCCAAAGCTCACCGTTCTTGGAACAAGTATGGGCGGTGTTCTAGCAATGCATCTCACGAAGATATTTGATGGAAAAATCGCTGGCATCATTCTTAATGATATTGCCCTTACCGTCAATTGGACCTCTTTGTATTCCTTATACAAATCCATGAAAAATGAGGCTGGGTTTAAAGAGGTGCGGGAGTTGGCAAAAGACTTAAGCGTTGATGAGCGGGCAATTCGAGATGTGCAGTTACCAGGGCATTTTGATTTATCCTTTCGTGCGGATATTTGGGGAATGAATTTCCACGAGGCTCTAGAGGGCTATTCGGGAAAAGTTGGTCTCGTATACGGCGGAAAGTCTCAGATATGCACGAAACAGAGGGTAGAGGAAGCAAAGGAGTTTTTTCCAAAGCTTAAGCTTTACGAGGTACCAGATTCTGGGCATCCAGCACCTTTTAATATAGGTGTCTGTGGATTTATTCAGTCAGAAATGAATATCTAAGGGACAGATTTACTTAAGAAACTCTGTATTAGTCCAGCAATTTCAGTAAATCATGAAGTGCGAGTTCGCCAGAGCTTAACGCTCTGGCACGAATTCCACCATTGCCTTCAAATGCTTCAAAAAAATGTTTTTTGTTCGCCAATTTAGAAGGTCGCTCGCACGGAATGCAGAGCTCAGCTCCTTCAAACTGAATCCCGCCAACAGAAAAAGTCTTACCCACCAAATCATTTAATTCTTCAGGCGTGATTTCCTTTAGAACAATATTTCTTCTGGTTTCTTGGTCACTAAATGTTTTATGACCGCTTAAATTTAAAAGATGGTTGGCCCGATCAATTCCCGTACGTGCAATAAAGGTGATATCTCTTACTTTGCTTGGTCTTGATTGGGAGTAGGCGCCTTTGCTTAGGGCGTAGCGATCTCCCTCGACACCTTGATTGGCAATGATATTTGCCACAGACCTATGGACTAGTGGGAGCCCAGCATCTTGAGCAATAAAAATGGCTTGTATAGAAATCATTTTCTAAGGGTACGATTAACGATATGAAATAAAAAGAAGGTAAAAAATACTAAACCGATAATCCAATGGGTCAGCTCGCTTCCTTCATGAATCTCTTCGGGTCCATAGTAAAGGAGTAAAGCGGTGATCACCAGAATCGAAAGGCAGGCAAGCTGAGTAATACCGCTAATCAAGTTTTTCTGAGATTTCAGGCCTGCTTTGATGTGAAATGGCAATATTGTGCCAAATGCCATTAGTGTGAATGCCGATCCCACCCCGTGGAGTGTTAAGACCAAATGGTCCCCTAAGATGGAGCGTGAAATATGAAATTCATGCCCCAGCAAAAAGGCAATACCAGACAAAGAGCAAATCGAGAGGGTGAAGATGGTGAACCAGCGTTGCCAAGATGGCATCTTACCTAGACCATGTTTTCTCATGCTGTAATCCTTATGGCCTGCGCAGAAAAATGTTTAAAACACGGGTGTGAGTCATCTTGGGAGATAGCAAAAACTTTTGTTAAGGCATCAGCATACATACATTCCGGCGCCAATACAGAATAGGAGTCGTTAAATTGGATATGCTCCATATTGAGTGGATTCACAATATAGCTGAGCTTATTCATATCTTCTTGAGACTTTGAATAATATAAGCCCGTACTAGCAATCGAGCCCTCTTCTAGGCTTCCAAGAGGTATTAGTGTATTCGGATGGCTTGGTGAGCGAACTTGAATTTCCTGAGGGCTTTCTCCAAAAACCCTTAGGTCTCCACCAGCATTGACTGAGCCTGATTTAATACCGTTCACCTTTAGTGCTTCTACTGCTTTATCTACGGCAAACCCCTTTGCAATTCCCCCAAGATCTAATTGAATCGGTTTATGCGACGTTACTTTGTTAGGCTCAATTAATACTAGATCTGATAACCCCCCATATTGGGCGGCACTAACACCCTCATGCTGAGGCAGAAGTCCTGCCCCGACTAGTTTCGCTCCAACACCACAATCAAACAATCCAGCGGATAAGGTATGAATCTCTTTGGCGGCTGAAAGTACTTTAAAAGTCCATTCATGAACTTCTAGGATATCCAAATGGGATCGCTGATTAATTTTAGAAAGCTCGCTATCTGGGCTATGAAATCCCATTAATTTCTGAACTAACTCAATCGCATCAAAGGCTCGATCAATTGCATGGTTGGCGATACTTTCGAAATTTTGT
>CAIYZI010000605.1 GCA_903930665.1 uncultured beta proteobacterium | reverse complement strand
GGTAGTAAAGAATTTACAAACGTTGTAGATGCAAGCTTCGATCAATTGCAGGACGGCGTACAAGATTGGATGAATGCGATAGCCGCCAATGCACCAGCTCTCAGATGTGTTTATCTCTTGTTTTAAAACTGTGTACAGTGGCGCATTGCAAGGTTTTGAACAGCTCCGTGCCGCAAGTAAAGATGCTTTAGTAAGCGCTTCAATAAGCACTACAGTAAGCACTCGTAAATCAGCGTAATTTCTTGAGAAAAAGTAAGTTAACTCTAATCTTCGCTAGATGACTCAAGCAGCGGAGCTGATAAATTCTTGCTAGGCTTAACACCAAGTTCGCGTACTTTTTCAGCAGTACGGATCAGGTTGCCTTTGCCGGATTTCAGTTTATTGAACGCATCGTGATAACTACCTTGTGCTTGATCTAGACGTTGACCTAATTTTTCGAGATCATCGACAAAACCGACAAATTTGTCATAGAGAGTGCCACATTGTTTGGCAATTTCTAGAGCATTGCGGTTTTGGTGGTCTTGTCTCCATAAATGCGCAACTGTACGAAGTGTGGCCATCAGCGTGCTCGGGCAAACCAAGACAATATTCTTTGCCAAGGCCTCTTGATAGAGATTTGGTGCTGTTTTGAGCGCTAATAAGAAGGCTGGTTCTATCGGCACAAACATCAATACGAAATCAACTGAGCCTATTCCGTAGAGTGAGCTGTAGTTCTTGCTGGAAAGCCCTTGGATGTGTTGACGTAGTGACTGAATATGGGCAGCTAGCTCACGCTCGGCAATTAGCGGGTCAGTTGTTTCTGCATGTCTTGCATAGGCAGTGATGGAAACTTTACTATCCACTACAAGGCTTCTGCCTTCAGGAAGCTTAACGACAACGTCTGGTTGTAAACGTGAACCGTCAGTGAGCGTATGACTATCCTGAACCAGATACTCTTCACCTTTACGTAATCCAGAGGATTCTAGAATGGACTCAAGAACCAACTCACCCCAGTTGCCCTGGACTTTAGAGTCGCCCTTCAGTGCTTGAGTGAGCGAGCGTGTCTCATCAGACATGCGTAAGTTCAGATTAGCAAGCCGTTCAATTTCACTCTTGAGAGCAAAACGTTCGCGTGCCTCATTTCCATAAGAGTTGCTGACTTGTTCTTTAAATTCAGAAAGCTTGGTTTGTAGTGGTTTTAGCAATGCATCTAGGCTAGCGGCATTTTGCTCGCTAAAACGCTTAGATTTATCTTCCAGAATCTCATTGGCCAAATTCTTAAACTGGCTAGTGAGTGCTTCCTTGGCTTCGTTTAGGGATTCAATTCGGCCTAGACCTTGTTTGCGCTCCGAATCTAGCTCTGCTTCAAGTCGAATGGCATTTTGTAGTGCTTGATCACGCTCGCTACGCAGACTCATGGTCAGCATTGATTGTGTCTGAACCTCTGATTCAATCCGAGAAATCGTAGAGCGTAAGTTGAACGCATAAACCAAAAGGCCTACGCATATTCCAAATGGTAGGCCAAACAGTAGCAAAGAGCTCAGATCAAATGTCACTAAATAGAGCTTGATTGAATTAAGACTTAACCAGCTTTTGCAATTCGCCGCTTTGGAACATTTCGGTCATGATGTCAGAGCCACCAATGAATTCACCATTGATATAAAGCTGGGGAATAGTTGGCCAATTTGCAAATTCCTTGATTCCTTGACGAATTTCTGGCTCTTCCAATACATTCACCGTATGGAGCTTATCTACGCCACTGGATTTCAAAATATTGATAGCGTTGCCTGAAAATCCGCATTGTGGGAATTGGGCAGTGCCTTTCATAAACAGTACTACTGGGTGACTTGTAACGATTTCTTTGATTTTTGCTTGGGTATCCATCATTTCTTTCCTAGGGTGCTAAGTGATTGATTGCGTTTTAAGTACTTTACGGTAGATTGATTTTAAGACTTTATGTAAAAAAAGGTTATTGGGGGTTTGATTTTCTGCCAGAAGTCACTCGGCTATGACCAGCAAGATCTAAGTGCACCTCAATATTTTGCAGGCCCGCGATTTTCATGAGCTGCACGACTGCACTGGATTGATCAAATCCATGTTCAACAGCAATTAAGCCGCCCGGTTTGAGATATTGATTTGCTTTGGAGATGATGATTTCCAGGCAGGTAAGACCGGTAGATTGATCCGTTAAGGCTGAATTAGGCTCAAAGCGCAAATCCCCTTGGCTTAAATGGGGATCTTGCGCAGCAATGTAAGGGGGATTGCTCAAAATGACATCAAATTCTTTTATATCACTGCCATAGAGAGCTTCATACCAACTTCCCTGGCTAAATTGCACTCGGTTTTCTAAATTGAGTGCTGCCGCATTAAGATTAGCAATAACAAGCGCATCGCTTGATAGGTCAGTGGCTTTGACTAAAGCTTGATGGGCTAAGTTTGCTACAGCCAATGCTATGGCTCCAGAGCCTGTCCCTAAATCGAGCACTCGCACTTGGTCTTGGTCAATTTTTTGTTGAATTTCCGTAAGAGCGATGTCTACTAAAAGTTCTGTTTCTGGGCGCGGTATTAAAACGCCAGGGGCAACGTGAAGTTCAATACCGTGAAAGCCTTTTTTACCTAAAAGATAAGCGATAGGTTCGCCGTCAATTCTTCTTGTTTCCAAAGACGCCCATTCCTCTAGCGCAGAGGGGTTTAGTGTCATGTCATCCTGAGAAAGAAGGGCCGAACGGGGTAGTTGGTAATGCTTTTCCAGTACATGGGCTAGCAGTATCTTTGCTTCATTTGATGGAAGCAAGCTTTGGCTCAATAAAGAGCGCAAAGAAGATTCAGAACTCATCGATGGGGCTTAGTTATCGCCCAAAGCGGCGAGTAATTCAGCTTGATGTTCGGAGGCAAGCGCATTGCAAAGATCATCAATGTCACCGTCCATCATCGCATCGATTTTGTATAAGGTGAGGTTAATACGGTGATCTGTAATTCGTCCCTGGGGAAAGTTATAGGTCCGAATGCGATCACTGCGATCCCCAGACCCAACCAGCGATTTGCGAGTTTGCGCCTCTTTTTGATGTTTTTCACGTTCGCGAGCATCCATAATGCGCGAGACCAGTACTTTCATGGCCTGCTCTTTATTGCGGTGCTGACTGCGATCATCCTGACATTCCACTACGGTACCGGTAGGTAGGTGAGTAATACGCACCGCTGAGTCCGTCTTATTAATGTGCTGTCCACCTGCGCCTGAGGCGCGGAAGGTATCAATACGTAATTCAGCGGGATTAATTTTGACCGCCTCTAGTTCATCTGCTTCAGGCATCACAGCCACAGTACAGGCAGAGGTGTGAATACGCCCCTGTGTTTCTGTTTGCGGAACGCGTTGAACACGATGACCACCAGATTCAAATTTAAGGCGTGAGTAGACTGATTGACCAACTAGGCGAAGTACTACCTCTTTGTAGCCACCCAAATCGGACTCTGCAGAACTGACTACTTCTACTTTCCAGCCTTGGCGTTCTGCAAAACGGGAGTACATGCGCAATAAATCGCCTGCAAAAAGGGCGCTTTCATCCCCGCCTGTTCCTGCCCGTATCTCCAGGAAGACATTGCGATCATCATTTTCATCTTTAGGGAGTAAGAGTTTTTGCAATACCCCTTCGAGATCTTCCATGGTGGCAATTGCTTGCTTTTGCTCTTCATCGGCAAAGTCCTTCATCTCTGGATCTTTGCGCATTTCTTCCGCTGCTTGCGCATCAGCCTCTGCTTGTTTATATAAGCCAAACTGCTCAACCACCATTGCGATGTCTGAATGCTCACGCGTGAGCTTTCGGTAGACATCCATATCCTTGGTTGCTTCTTCAGTAGTTAATAAGGAATTGAGTTCGGCTAAGCGTGTGTCAAGGTGATCTAGCTTAGCCCGCATGCTGGGCTTCATCTAATGGTCTTCTGGCTTGGAATGCGAGGCGAATAGTTTAGGCAACAATTTAATCAGGGCGTCACGCTCAGCACCGTTGGAATGTTGTAAGGCATGTAATGAGCCATGGAGAAACTTATTGGTAAGGCCTTGAGCCATGGCATTTAAAACTTCTTGTGGATCTTCGCCACGCAGCAGACGCTTCATCGCACGATCTAATTCCAACTGCCGGAGGTGTTCACCTTGCTGTTGAATGTCCTGAATGAGAGGCACTGTTTTACGACCTTGCATCCAGTGCATAAAATTGCCCACGCGGTCCTCAATGATGACCTCTGCTTGACCCACTGCGGCTTGACGCAGTGATGCTCCTGTTTGAATCATGGTGCCAAGATCATCTACGGTATAAAGATAAACATCATCTAAGCGTGCAATCTCTGGTTCAAAATCGCGAGGAACTGCTAAATCTATCATCACCATCGGCTTATGGCGGCGCTGTTTGAGCGCGCTTTCTACCATGCCTAAGCCAATAATGGGTAACGATGATGCAGTACTCGAAATGATGATGTCGAACTCATGTAGGAGATTGGGCAACTCTGAGAGTTTGAGTGACTGTGCTTGAACACCTTGCGCGGAAATAGAATCTGCCAAATGTTGGCCACGCTCAACAGAGCGATTTGCAATAGCTGTACTTTTGGGTTTATGCGCAACAAAGTGAGTGGCGCATAAGGTAATCATTTCGCCAGCTCCAATAAAGAGCACGCGCTGATCGGAGATTTTTTCAAAGATTCGCTCAGTCAGTCTCACGGATGCTGCCGCCATAGAAATCGAGTGAGCCCCAATTTCTGTAGAGCCACGCACTTCTTTTGCGACTGAAAAGGTTCTCTGAAAGAGTTGATTAAGATAGGTACCAAGAACACCGGCCTCATTAGCAGTACGAACCGCATCTTTCATCTGACCCAAAATTTGGGTTTCTCCAATCACCATGGAATCAAGACCGCATGCTACTCTAAAGGCATGGCGCACTGCTTCTGATTGAGGCAGGGAATAAATATGGGGTTGAAGGCTGCTAGGTGCTAATTGTTGAGTTTTCGCTAGCCAATCAAAAGTCGCTTCGTGCAAGAGATTTTCAGCATCAGCATCATTGGCGGCGCAATACACTTCGGTGCGATTACAAGTTGACAAAATAGTAGCTTCTGGCAGCCCAGCCTGATTCGCGCCAACGAGATGTTGGCGTAAGTCGTGCAACGCTTCTTGAAGAAATTCAGGATCAAAGGCAACTTTTTCCCGAATGGCGACCGGCGCTGTGTGATGATTGATGCCGAGTGTCAACAACTTCATAATCGCAATTATAGATTTGATGTGCTCATGAATGGGGGTAGCAATGGGGTTTTTGGCTTTTTTGGTGATTGGCGGCTTATCCGGGGCTTGCGCGTGGTTTTTTTACCCGGGATATCGAGGTTCACGGGGTAGCCTACGAAAACCACTCAGTACTGCCATTGTTGGGGTGGTCGCGGCAATAGTTAGCTCTTATGCGGGGCAATATCTGGGATTTTTCCAATCTGGTCAGATGCTTGAGTGGTTAAGCTCCATCTTCGCTGCCTGTGCTGTTACTTGTGTTTATACCGCTTCAATCAAATAAGGCTGATTGCCCAGGGCGGGGCTGTTTACTTGAAACCCAAACAATAGGTTCTAAATAGTGCTGCTTTAGCCAATCATTGGTCTTGGTGAAGTGTCCACAGCTTGCTTTTGCCCCAGGTTCCAAGAAAGGCTGACTGGTTTTATACACACCCAAGCCAGAAGGGTGGGAGGACTTCAAAATCAATGGGTCTTTGCCTGCCTCAATCAAAGGAAGTTTGGATTGGGCATGTCCACCCCAGAGCAGCCAAACTAAGTGAGGTTTTTGTTGGGCCAAATTCCCAATCAGTCTATTAATTAGCGAACTCCAGCCCAAATTGGCATGACTACCTGCTTGGCCAATTTTGACGCTTAACGCAGTATTGAGTAGAAGCACCCCTTGTTTGGCCCAATCGTGCAAATCTCCATGAGCTAAATTACCAAAACCTTCAAGTGCCAGAGCTTTGCTGATATTGCGCAGAGAGCTTGGGAATTCTCTAGAGTTGGTTGGAATAGTGGCGGGAATAGAAAATGCCAATCCTTGAGCAAGACCCGGTGAGTGATAAGGGTCTTGGCCTAATATGACTACACGTACTTTATGCAAAGGCGTAAGTTCTAGTGCTTTGAAAAAATTCTGAGGCTCAGGTCGAATGCCGGTGGGATTACGCTCTAACTCTTCCTGGAGATGCGTTTTTAATTGGATCCACTCGGCAGACTCAAAATAATCCCCCAATAGCTCGCGCCAATCAATAGGAATATCGTCTTTAGAGAATAGGTGACTCAATGCTTTGGCGTCAGTTGATATTGGATGGGTGTCTGGGAGGGTTTTAAGATGGCAATACGCTCATGCTCCAAATCGTCTCTGTAGAAACACAAGTTCAATGGCTGCCCCTCTGTGAGGCCTCCTAAAACTTTGTCCCATCTTGCCGAAGTAATGCGTTCTCCATTAATGCTGGCAAGTAAATCTCCAGCAGCTAGCCCCGCTTCTTGGGCAGCGCCACCATTTAATACATGAGTGACTTTAAACCAGCCATTCATCTCAGTATGACGCATGCCAAATTGGAGCTTGATCCGCTCAATCTTAGAATGACTTTTTTGCTCCACAGTAATAAATTGGGGATCAAACCATTTTTGAAGGGGAATATCTTCTACTCCAAAAATATAGAGGGACTTGAATGTATTCCAGGTTTTGCTGAAACCATTTCCTAGAAGGCTCAAGATAAGGGCATCTAGACCGCTCTCTTCAATGCCCTCTAAAGTAACCCCATGCTTTTGCCAAACGAGACGCATTAAGTCGTCAAGTGATTTGCCATGATTGGTAAATTGGCGAATCTTAAGATCAAGCCCCAAGGCTAAAAGCGCTCCCTTGCCGTAATAACTCACTACGGCATTGGGGGTGTTTTCATCTGCCTGGTAATACTTTATCCAGGCGTCAAAGGATCTGTCTGCCAAACTTTGCTGATTTCTCCCCGGCCCTCTCAAAATGCTATTCCAATTGTCCATTACCAACTGTAGGTAGGTTTTGAGATCGATGCGCTTGCTGCGTAATAGTTGCAAATCATCGTAATAGCTTGTGAAGCCTTCAAATAGCCAAAGTAGGCGTGTTAAATTTCGGCAGTCCAATTGATAGGGTTGGAAAGCTTTAGGTTGAATGCGCTTTACAAGCCATGCATGGAAATATTCGTGACTACAGAGTCCTAAAAACTCTCGGTAGCTAGCCTCGTCCAGCGGAATATCTTTTTGGGGAATTTGATCACGGCGACAAAGTAAGGCGGTGCTATCACGATGTTCTAGTCCACCATATCCAGCCATCACCGCATTTACCAAAAAGAGATAACTCTGAAACGGCGCTTGTTTTTTCTCGGGTTCAAAAAGATCAATGGTGGAGTTGCAAATAGCTTGTAAGTCGGAAGCAAGGCGCATAGCGTCTACTTCGTGAATGCATCCTTGGATCGCCATTTTATGAGGCACACCATTGGATTCCCATTGAATCATTTGAAATTCACCCATGGCTACTGGATGATCCAATAGGTCATCGTAATTCTTGGCAAGGTAATACCCAAAACCTCTCGCATCGGTTTTAGCATTTCTTAAGGTCGTCTCAACCTGCCAATAATCCGTTGATGCGAATTCAGGTGCAACAAGAGCCAAGGCGCACGGCAAATACTCTTGGCCCTTGACCCCAATACACAAACTACTCGCGTTGAAAAATGCTCTTTCGCTATCTAAATATGCAGCGCGTACTGAAGAATCAAATGCATAGACTGTAGTGAGAACAATAACGGGTTCAGCCACTATCGGTAGTTGCCACTGATCGTTATCGATTCTTTCTAAATCCAATTTCTGATTTTGATTGCTTTCGGTATAGGCCGAAATGGATTCAATATTTTTACTGAAATCCCGAATCAAATAGCTTCCCGGAATCCAGGCGGGCATTTTCAAAATCTGACCGGTTGGATGGGGGTTTTGAATGCGTAGCTTGACTTGAAAACGATGACCATGAAGATCGGAAGGCCAAACGGTATATTGAATAGCAGGCATATCGAGATTATTGTGATCGTTCATATGGGTAATTGATGACTTACTTAAGGGCGTTAAATTTCTTTTCAATGTCAGTAATTTGCACTGCCCCTGGGAAGCGACTGCCATCCGTAAAGAAGAGCGTTGGTGTACCAGTGATGCCATAAGTCTTCGCGAGAGCGAGATTTTTATCAAGAGGAGTAGCGCAGTCGCCTTTTCCGCCTGGGGCAATACCGTTAACCATCCAATCTATATATGACTTATAGGGATCTGATGAGCACCAAATTTGCTTGGCTTTTTGTGTTGAATCGGGCGACAGAATTGGAATGAGGTAGGTGTAGAGGGTGACGTTGTCCAATTGCTGCAAGGATTTTTCGAGGCGCTTACAGTAGCCACAATTGGGGTCTGAAAATATAGCAAGTTGACGGCTGCCATTGCCGCGAACTGTTTTGATGGCGTTGGCTTGTGGCAAATCTGACCACTTAATGCGATTTAAGTCAGTTTGTCTTTGTTCGGTAATATTTTTACCGGTATCCAAATCAATGATTTCACCCTGAATTAAATATTTGCTATTTTTATCGGTGTAAAAAATTTCATTGCCGACAATCACTTCATATATTCCCGATATAGGTCCTGGAGCAACGCTTTTTACCTTGGCATTTCAGTGGTTGCGGTAAGATTGCGCGTCTTTCGCGCGCTTCGATTGTTGAGGAAGGACCTGGAACAACAGGGGATTACG
>CAIYZI010000604.1 GCA_903930665.1 uncultured beta proteobacterium | reverse complement strand
TTAATGGGTAAGCAAATTACCCTCAAACCCCATCGCGCCACTTCTATGTGGCTTAAGTTAAATCACGCTTGGGCGATCTTCTTTTTCCTGATGGGTGCCCTGAATCTTTATGTAGCATTTGAATACTCAGAAGAAGCTTGGGTCAACTTTAAGCTTTTCGGAAGTACAGGTCTTTTGTTGGCTTTTGTTATCGTCCAAGGGGTTTGGTTAACTCGCCATATGGAGCATCCAGCAGAATGAAAGCAAACCAAGCTCGCATGAGCAGATTTGATGCAGACCTGAGAAAAGTCTTTCAGGTAGAAAAACTCAATATTGAAGATGAAAGTCACCTGCATGCTGGTCACGCTGGCGCGGCTTCTGGCGGGGGTCACTTTAAAGTCATCATTACTGCCCCCGAATTCAAAGGCTTAAACCTGGTTGCAAGGCATCGGGCCGTATACGGAGCTCTGGCAACTCACTTTCCTGCCGATATTCATGCATTGACCATAGTAGCGCTCAGCCCCGACGAAGTCGGTTAATCCCCTGCTCTGCTTTAATATAGCTATGTAGATATAGCTATTTAGCCCTTTTAACCTCAAAATCACTTAAATTTCATGGTCTCTATACGTCAACTTGCAAGTATTAGCGCTATTAGCGCAAGCCTCATCACTGGCGCGGCATTTGCTCAAAACGCCGTTATTGTGAATGGCAAACCCATTCCAAAATCTCAACTAGACAAACTTGTTCAAAAATCTGGTCAGCCAGATAACCCTCAGGTTCGCGATCAAGGTCGTGAAATGCTGGTGACACGCGAACTGATTCTGCAAGAAGCCGATAAACGCGAAATCACCCAAAATGAATCTGTACGTGATCAAATCGAACAATCCCGCATGGGAATCTTGGTATCGGCAGTGTTTCAGGACTATGTAGCTAAAGAAGGCTTCACTGAAGCTGAACTTAAGGCTGCTTACGAAACTATGAAAAGCCAGTACTCCGGCAAGGAATACCACGTAGAACATATTTTGGTCGAAAAAGAAGCAGAAGCAAATGCCCTTATTGCTCAAATTAAAGCTGGTGCAAACTTTGAAGATCTGGCTAAAGCGAAATCTAAAGATCCTGGCTCTGCACCTAACGGCGGTGATATAGGTTGGGTTAGCGATAAGGCGCTAGTGCCTGAATTTACCAAGGCAATGGTCCCACTCAAAAAAGGTCAGATGACTGACAAGCCTGTGAAGACTCAATTTGGTTGGCACATTATCAAAATGGATGACACACGGGATGTTAAGGCCCCTGACTATGAGTCTGTAAAAGACCAACTCAAACAGATGATTGCTTCTGATCAAAATTGGCAAAAAGCTAAGTTTTCAGAAATGATGCAAAAGCTCCGCGCTAAGGCAAAAATTCAATAATGATTGAATGCATAAAAAATAACCCAGGTTTAATGCCTGGGTTTTTTATGTCTAACCTAAATTAATAAATAGCGTTATATTTAAAACCATGATGATCCTGCATACCATGCTCAGAGTCGGCAATATGACTCGTTCTATTGATTTTTACACCAAAGTATTAGGCATGAACTTACTTCGTACTGCTGAGCGGCCCGAACAAAAATATACTCTAGCTTTTTTGGGTTACGGTCAAGGCAATAACGATGGTCAGTCTGAACTTGAGCTTACCTACAACTATGGCGTTGATTCATACGAACTTGGAACAGCTTATGGACATATTGCTATTAGTGTCCCTGATGCATATGCCGCCTGCGAAAAAATTAAGGCCTCTGGTGGAAACGTTACCCGTGAAGCTGGGCCTGTATTGGGTGGTGATACGGTAATCGCTTTTGTTACTGATCCTGATGGCTACAAAATTGAGTTGATTCAACGCTAAGAATTGAAAGCCGATTCATATCAACTAGAGATTATTGCAAGTCTCGCACAAGTAGATGCCGGTCAATGGAATGCTCTGCTATCTCCAAATAGCACGCCTTTTTTAAGGCATGAATTCTTAAGCTCTCTGGAAGATGCCGCTTGTGTCGGCGAAGAAACGGGCTGGCAAGTCGCGCATTTAATTGTCAAAGATAGCTCTTCAGATTTAGTTGGTGCTATGCCCATGTATTTAAAGCAACATTCTTATGGTGAATTTGTTTTTGACTGGGCATGGGCTGAGGCCTATCAACAACATGGTCTAAATTATTACCCCAAGTGCTTATCAGCCATCCCCTTTACTCCTGTTCAAGGGTCGCGCTTTCTCGTTAGAGGCGATCAAGATGAGGAATCTATTCAAGGGGTTTTAATTGATGGACTAAAAGAAATTGTCATTCAAAATGAACTCTCCTCAATTCATGTTTTATTCCCAGCAGATAATGAATTAAAAGCTTTGGTTGAGCATGAATTCATGCTGCGTGATTCTGTTCAATTTCATTGGCAGAATCAGGGCTACGAAAACTTTGAACAATTTCTTTCAGTCCTGAATATGAAAAGGCGCAAGAATATCCGCCGCGAAAGAGCTGAAGTCTCAAATCACGGAATAACTTTTTCCCATATATCTGGAGAAGAAAGTTCAGATGCTGATTGGGAATTTTTCTATCGTTGCTATGCCAATACCTATTTTGAGCATGGTTCAAAACCCTATTTGAACCCTGAACTTTTCAAGCTTATCGTTACAAAAATGCCTGAGAACTTACATCTCATCATAGCCAGTAAAGATGGGGCTCCTATTGCTAGCGCATTACTTATTGTCGACAAAGAAAACGCTACCGCATACGGACGTTATTGGGGTGCTATAGAGTATGTACCCTGCTTACATTTTGAGCTGTCTTACTACCAGGCGATCGAATACTGCATTCGTGAGGGCATCCAAACTTTAGAAGGTGGGGCACAGGGAGAGCACAAGATGGCAAGAGGGTTTATGCCTAAAACCATTCAATCAGCCCATTGGTTGGCGGATCAACAATTTTCCAATGCTGTGAAACTTTACTTAAAACGTGAACATGCCGGAATAGCTGCTTATGTTGATGAGCTTGCTGAGCATACTCCGCTGAAATCGACTAAAGTACTGCCATGACGTCTAACTCCAAGCTCGATTCCCAAGATGGGTCGCACTCACTTTCTACGGGTGATGATGCTTCTGATTCACCCTGTATTGGAGTTTGCACAACGCTTTATGACGAGATTTGCCAGGGATGCGGCAGAACATTAGGTGAAGTAAGCAACTGGGTATTTTTGAGCCCAGAAGAAAAAGATGCTGTTTGGAAGCGTATTCGTGCAGATGGAAGTGCGATGCGATTCCAGCGCCAACTCAAAGAAATAAAATCATAAAAAAACAGGGTTAATTTTCATTAACCCTGTAGTTATTAGCCTGCTAATGCCTGGCTTCTCAAGTACTCTTCATAAGTTCCAGAGTAATCAGAAACAGTGCCATCCATCTTGACTTCAAGAATTCGGTTTGCCAATGCTGAGACAAATTCACGATCGTGAGAAACAAAGATCAAAGTGCCTTCGTATTTCTCTAAAGCGATTTGCAAGCTCTCAATAGATTCCATGTCCATGTGATTGGT
>CAIYZI010000603.1 GCA_903930665.1 uncultured beta proteobacterium | reverse complement strand
TGGTCGATGGAAGGAATTTCCCCTTTGACAAGGGGTTATTTAGAGATTCTTCATGGTGTGCATATGAAAACTATGCGACTTCCACTCCCATTAGATGCTTTTCCAGTTAAGAGTCCATCCTTAGAAAAGTATTTAATTCTTAAGCTCGGTGATTTTGGGAGAGAGTGTTATGTGGATTTAATAAAAAAAGTCGACGATATTGAGATACTCGAAAATCAGAAGGAAGTAAGTAATCCTACTAAACGAAAATGGGCAATTACATGGCCCATCTGTAAGGCCGGACAGCTGCCAATATTGAAGGGTTTGCATGCAATAAATGAGACCTGATGATCATTGGCAATTTAGATTTGGCTGTAGGCTGTCTAAAAAAGGCTTACAGTCGCCGTGTTTTATGTAACTATTTCAAAGTGTTGAATTTACTGAGTAATCAAATCCGCCGGAAAATCCCCTAGTAAAGACTGAACCATTCTTGTCGCCCCCGAATCTTGTTCTAGAAGTTTGCGTATGGCTGCCTCATACTGGAGGCGATCGCTGAAATTGAGCGCTTTAGCAATGGCATCAAGGGCGCCCGATTCTCTAATTGGGTATCGCTGCAGAATGCCGATGAAATCGGATTGATCCAGTAGTTTTTCAATTCTTGCCACTTCATCTTGACTAAATTTATCAAAGTTGATTTCAGCCATACGTTTACCACCCGTTCCTATCTCACCCTTCTTGGGCAGAAGTGAGAAGATTTCTGCACGTGCCGCTTTCTCGGCAATGCGATCGCTAAGGTGCTTTGCATTGCCCCGAATCGCTTTTATGGCATCAGTTTTTGACTGAGCTAATTTTTTCTCAAGATCGCCTCCTACTACGCTCGCAAGTTTCTCGCCTACCGCTCTTTGAAGCTCAGGGTGGTAGTAGATGGATTCAATTGAATATACATTTAGTAAAAATACACCCTTGGATTTCAAGTCAGCAATACGTGATTCTTCAGAGGTATCATTGTCTACAAATCCAAATGGTTTTACCCAATGGAGCTCGGTGGTGCCTTTGATTCCAACAACTGCATGTTCAACCTCTCGACAGTTGTTCTTAGCTACGATTGATGTATTCGGAAATAGCAGGCTATAAAGTGGCTTGTCAAGACTGTGCTCTACACCCTCGACAAATAAAATTTTCCGACGCTCTCCTAGGATTGTGCATTTTAAATCGTCATCAATCTCGGCGGTATTTTCAAGTAAATCAATTTCATAAGAAGTAACGATATCATTTTCGTAAGTGCAAGACCGCATTAATAAAACTTTCGACCCAGAATTATCAGCTGGGAGCAATGGTTCATGCGTTGACACAATGAAAGCGCAGTCCTTTCTTTCTTTGAGTAGAAGTGAAAGAAGTGGAGATATGATTGAGCGGTGTAGATGTCTTTCGGGCTCATCAATTAGAAGAAGCGTTCCAGTTGGCGCTGTTAGCACATTAGAGGCAATAAGAATTGCATTGCGCTCTCCATCTGATAGCTTGGAGATGCTGTAGGGCTGACCGCCATTTCGGGTTGCCATGATCTCATCATTTGTCTTGACCGATAAAGTAATGCCAATATTTGCCAATCGTAATAATCGATTAAGAGTCAAAAATACACTTTCATTTTGAGACAAAATTTCGACTTGAGCACCGTTTTTTTGGTCGACAGCTTGCGCAATATTTCGAGCACGAACATTCTCATGGTTAACTAAATCATAGATAGCCATCTGGGTTCGTTGATTTGACCAATCATCCTTCCATCGCGCTGATGATTCCATATCATGATTGGTCAAATACATTTCATGTTCTGCGCGTTGTTGTCCAGTAAATTCGGGTGAGCCTGATTTAAACCATGTTTGACGGTGCGCCGTGATTCGCCTGCTCTTGCCTTTATTGGATGATGAGAAAGCCTGTAAAAGACTTGATTTGCCAGTGCCGTTGGCTCCTAGGATAAAAAGCATCTGACCAGCACTTAGGGTGAGTGCCAAGGATTCAGTTTTGTTGGCCGTAGGAATTAATAATTCGAATGACATTGATGGACCTTATTTTCTAAAAGTACGAATATTGCAGATTGACCACTAAATACTAGACATTTATTAATAATTCAAAAGTTGATAGAAGCAATCTCTTTTTTAAGCAGAATTAGCTCCCATGCCCTCAATATAAGTGTCAATAAAACCTTTAATCTTTTCTGAGACCCGTTCCAGAATAGTTTTACTTTCTAGTATTTTTGGTTCAAATGCAAGGGCACTTTTGATTTCTTGATTGCGCGGAAACCGATTGGCAAACTGATATCCTTGCAGCAACTTTTTAAGTTGTTCAGGTTTAATTTTTTCATCTGAGCAAAGTTGTTGGAATGCCTTTTCTTTGTGCTCATCCCAATAAGCCTCAAACTTCGCAATTAAATTTTCTTCCGGTTTAATCTTGGGGAGGTTTTGCTCAATAAACTCTTCAATCAATTGACGCTTGCTGCGCAGTTGAACTTCTCCAGAGACCATGTCCATAATCTCTTTTTGACGTTTCTTGGCTTCTTTGGGGTCAATTTGATGAATGCCCATCAGTAAGCTAAGTATGTAAGCGACATTGATCTCATCGCGGTGAATCAGGCTTAATTCAAAATCCACCTCATCCAAAACGGATACTTTTTCTGGCTCTTTGTCCTTTTTGACTTTGTCATGAACATCGAGGTACTTACTCTTATAGTCCTCGAAAGATTGCTCGGGCAGATGTAAATCCTCTACCTTGAAATCAGAAAAAGTGGTGAGGATGTTTTTCAGGCGCAGTAACTCCCTAAAGCGCATCACAAAGAGTAGCTGGGCATTCTCATCCGGCAGTGCATCGACACTACCTACCGTTGGGGTGATTTCCAGAAGTTTCTCAGTAGCGGCATTGTATTGCGCGACATAATCCTCGTAAGGATCAAGCAAGACCACTTCTTTAGCAGCCTTGTTAGAGAATAGGGCAATAGCCTCATCGGTCGCTTGTTTGAGATTTCGAAAGCAAATAATATTGCCTTGAGACTTTTTCTCATTGAGAATGCGGTTCGTTCTGGAGAATGCCTGAATGAGCCCGTGGTGTTTGAGGTTCTTATCGACATAGAGGGTGTTGAGCCGCTTGCTATCAAAGCCAGTCAGGAACATGTTGACCACTAATAAGATATCGATTTGGCCCTGTTTGACCCGCTTAGCAATATCTTGGTAGTAGTTATAAAAGGTTTCGCTATCTTTGGTTGAATACTTGGTGCCAAACATCTGGTTATAGTCGGCAATGCATTCATCGAGCTTATCGCGGCTATAAGGATTGATTTTGGCAACATCAATCGTAGGGCTCTCTTCAGCAATCAATCCGTTAAGCCCGTTGGCCCCTGGATCTTCCTCATTGGCCGCATAGCTAAAGATGGTCGCAATTTTGAGTGGCTTGCTTGAAGCCGGTAGCTGTGCCTGCTTTTGTTTAAATAACTCGTAGTAACTAATTAAGGTTTGCACGCTACTGACGCAAAACATCGCTGTAAATTCGGGATATTTGGTCTTTTGGCGATGGTGCTCCAAGATGTAATCGGTAATTTTGGCAAGGCGCTTGGGGCTATCTAATAAGCCCTTGATATCAATAGCCTCGACTTCAATATCCAGTTCACTGCCTGAGTTTTCTCTTTGGTACTTGCCAACATATTCCACGGCAAAGCGCAGGACATTCTCATCCTTAATCGCATCCACAATGACGTATTTATGTAGACAGTTACCAAAGAGGTCTTTGGTGGTGCGCTGTTGCCCGACGCTGCCAGCTGCGTTCTCGGCCAGAATGGGTGTGCCTGTAAAACCGAACATCTGGGCTTTTTTAAAGAACTCTTTGATATTGCGATGGGTATCGCCAAACTGAGAGCGATGGCACTCATCAAATATAAAAACGATTTTCTTGTCTTGGAGATCTTTGACCTTGGAGAGGTATTTCTCACCAGTAATGGCGTTATTGAGCTTTTGAATGGTCGTCAGAATTAACTTATTGGTGTCATCAGCCAATTGCTTGACTAAAGAGCGAGTATCCGTGGTGGCATCTACACTATCCTTGGCAAAGGCATTGAACTCTTTGGCAGTTTGGTAGTC
>CAIYZI010000602.1 GCA_903930665.1 uncultured beta proteobacterium | reverse complement strand
GGAGTAGTTAATAGCCTCAATCCGGTTTTTATAAGCTTCTGTATCTGCATTGTGGTGCAGGCGATTCATCGCATGGGTAGATTTAATGCCTAAAGCACTCTCTAAGGGGGCCACGAATGTCTGGAACATGTCCAAAATCAGGCCATTTGCCTTCCCAACAATGGTATTAAGTTGGGGATTCACCAAAGTGGTGAATACGATGGGTTGCACTCCATATTTGGAAGCCGCCTGATTGATCGTAGTGACGGCATCGTGAGCTTTGTCAGGGCTATCCACAAACGGGACGCGAATATGCTTAAAAGTAGCATCAAATTGAGCCAAAATCGATTGGCTAAAGTTTTCAGCGGTAATACCGGTGCCGTCAGAAACAATAAAAACAATACGGATTTGATTGGACATGGGGTTGGTCTAGATTGGTGGTCAGCACTACAATAAGAAGTTAATGAAGTATGCCGTATTTTGATCGGCGGCTCGACCAGTTTCCTTATCTTTAGAGAGTATTTTATGTCCAACCAACAGCAACAAAATAGTGATGTAGCAAACGCCTACGTTTTGCCTTTTGAGCAACTCCGCATGACCGACGTTGAGTCCGTTGGCGGTAAGAACGCTTCATTGGGCGAAATGATTTCTCAGTTGTCGTCTACCGGAGTTCGGGTTCCCACCGGATTCGCGACTACTGCTTTGGCTTTCCGTGATTTTTTGGAGCACAACAATCTGACTGAGCGCATTCAAAAGCGTTTAGAAAATTTGAATATTGATGATGTTCGTGCATTGGCTGAGGCTGGTAAAGAAATCCGTCATTGGATCGAAACTGCGCCATTTCAAGATCGCCTTGATCAAGAGATTCGTACTGCGTTTAAAAAATTAGATGACTCAGGAAAAGGCTCTTTCGCAGTTCGTTCATCTGCTACTGCAGAAGATTTGCCGGATGCTTCTTTCGCTGGCCAACAAGAGACCTTCTTGAACGTCGAGGGAATCGATGATGTTCTGCACAAGATTCGTGAAGTGTTCGCTTCTTTGTATAACGACCGTGCAATTTCCTATCGTGTACACAAAGGCTTTGCCCACGCTGAGGTTGCTTTGTCTGCTGGCATTCAGAGAATGGTACGTTCAGATTTAGGTGCCGCGGGCGTGATGTTTACTTTGGATACTGAATCTGGCTTTGAGGATGTTGTATTTATCACCTCTAGTTATGGCTTGGGCGAAACAGTGGTTCAGGGTGCGGTTAATCCAGATGAGTTCTATGTATTTAAGACAACATTGGCTCAAGATAAAAAAGCCATTATTCGCCGCTCATTGGGCTCTAAATTAATCAAGATGCAATTTGCTCCAGCAGGTTCAGCTGAAAAAGTGCAAACAGTTGACGTATCTCCAGAGCAGCGTAATCGTTTTTCACTTGAGGATGCTGATATTACTGAGTTGGCTAAATATGCTGTCATTATTGAAAAGCACTATCAACGCCCAATGGATATTGAGTGGGGTAAGGATGGTCAAGATGGCCGCATCTATATCTTGCAAGCTCGTCCAGAAACTGTAAAGAGCCAAGCTGCAGGACAAGTAGAAATGCGCTACAAGTTAAAAGGTAGCTCCAAGGTATTGACTAAAGGTCGTGCTATCGGTCAAAAAATTGGTGCAGGTCCTGTGCGCATCATTCGTGACCCAAGCGAGATGGATCGTGTACAGCCAGGTGATGTATTGGTTGCCGATATGACTGATCCCAATTGGGAGCCAGTAATGAAGCGCGCCTCAGCAATCGTGACCAACCGTGGTGGCCGTACATGTCACGCAGCGATTATTGCCCGTGAATTAGGCGTGCCTGCGGTCGTGGGTTGCGGTGATGCGACAGAGCAATTGCAAGACGGCATGATGGTGACGGTTTCTTGTGCAGAAGGCGATGAAGGTCATATCTATGATGGCTTGATTGAGACTGAAGTTTCTGAAGTATCTCTC
>CAIYZI010000601.1 GCA_903930665.1 uncultured beta proteobacterium | reverse complement strand
TTCAAAACCTTGCAATGCGCTACTGTAAACAGTTTTAAGACAAGAGATAAACGCATCTGAACCAGCTGGTGCATTGGCGGCTACCGCATTCATCCAATCTTTTACGCCGTCCTGCAATTGATCGAAGCTTGCATCTATAACGTTTGTAAGTTCTTTACTACCATCACGCAATACTTTGGTAACTTTGCGTTGGTACGTAGCGACTTGGTTACTAGCAGCTTGTAATGCATCCACACCAAGAAGTTCAGCAACTTGTTTTGGGTCTTTAGCGATCAAAATTTGCTGAATACTTTCTTGGGCATTCACCAATAGATCTTTAGCAGTGGCGTAGTTCAATTGAGCTAATTTCTGTGCATTTTCCAAAGTGGCTTCGCTCAAAGAAAAAGTGGCCTCAAACCCCTTGCCATGAATTTGGGACAATTTAGCTGTTATTTGTTCTTGGCTCATCTATTTCTCCGGCAATTAAATGGTACAACGTTGAATTAAGCGCATTTAAGAAAGCTTTAAATACCTTAAATATTGCACTGCACCATTAAACTCTAACTGAAACAATATGACAAATAAAGAATATCTAATTGCTATGCACCAATTACTGTTTAATAAAGAATTTAATTGAATATTATTAATACCTTAGAAGAAATAAAAGTTAAAAAATCCTATCGAAAAGTTGCTATTGCTGCATGCTTTGGCACATTTTTGGAATGGTATGACTTCCTGACTTTTGCCACCTTGGCGGTGGTATTTGGACCTCTATTCTTTCCTTCTAATGACCCCAATCCAGGATTATTAGCCAGTCTGGCTACATTTGGTGTTGGCATGGTGGTCAGACCAATAGGGGCAGCTATCTTTGGCAGCGTGGGCGATCGAATAGGGCGTAAACCTGTTTTTATGATCACCATTATGTTGATGGGCATTGCCACAGTAAGCGTTGGCTTATTGCCGACCTATGCGCAAATCGGCATATGGGCACCTGCCTTATTAGTAAGCCTAAGGCTTTTACAAGGTCTCTCAGCTGGCGGAGAAATTGGCGGAGGTGCTGTCTATTTAACTGAGCATGCAGGTGAAGAAAATCGTGGGCTTAAAACCAGCTTTTTGCAGTTAATGGGGCCGTTAGGCATCTTGGTTTCCACACTTCAAATTACTCTGTTGCAACACTGGCTAACACCTGAGGAATTTACATCATGGGGTTGGCGGGTGCCGTTTTGGGTTTCACTGATTTTGTTAATGATGGCTTTTAAGGTAAGAATGGCCTTGGAAGAAACGCCTGTTTTTTTAACCCTCTCAAAGCAATCCAATCAATCTAAAAGCCCCCTGCGCGATAACTGGAAAGATACAGAAACACGAAAAAGAATGTTTTTATTGTTTTTTTGCATCTCAGCTGGAGGAGCCATCCTTTTCTTTTGTGTTCAAGTGTATGCCAGCATCTTTTTAAAAGCATCCGTAAAGCTGCCCCCTGAAATTGTGGATAAACTTAGTCTGTATGCAACCCTTGCGTTATTACCGCTCACCATTTTGGCTGGATGGCTATCAGACAGGATAGGTAGAAAGCCGGTTGTTGTTGCCGGTCTTGTACTAGGAGCGGTATTAATTTTGCCAGCATTCAACCTGCTACAAAACCTTGGAGTCGAATACAACTTAGACTTAAAGGAGGGCAATCAACTCATACAAATTAGCGGGATTCTAATTGGCTTATCTGCAATATTGGCATTGGTAGTGGGACCGCAGACCGCATTACTAGCAGAACTATTCCCAGCGAAAAGTAGAAATAGTGCAGCTACCCTTCCCCATAACTTAGCCGCAGGCTGGATTGGTGGACTTCTTCCTTTAGTTGTCACCTGGCTAAATCAAAAGTGGTCAAGTGATATTGCGGGCCTTTGGTATCCTACAATTTTCCTGGCATGCGGGGCAATAGTGGCTGCTCGATATCTGCCAGAAACTCGCTCCATGAGACTCGTCGAATAACTTACGTATGCAATTAAGAAAGCTTTGCAGCCTTAATTACATACTGAAGCGGAACGGCATCAGATATAGCGACTTTAGGATCAAACCCAGTTAACTGAGCCATCTCACCTATTAGCGGTAAGTATTTTTCCCTTAGGGGTTCATTGAATATTCTAGGTAGCCCCTCTTGAATAACAAACCCTGCTTGATTAAACATTTCAATGATGGTTTGTCTGGTAAACCAGCGTAGATGAGTTTTGTCCATGAGCCCCTCATTCTCGTAACGGAAATCTCCTATGTTCAGCTTGACCTGTAACGACCAGTGCTGAGCATTGGGTATGCAGGCAACTACAACTCCACCAATAGGTAATATTTCATATATACGCCTGAGCACTAGCCATGGATTTTGAAGGTGTTCGAGAGTATCCCCAAATATCCAACAATCCCTATCAGCTTTTGATTCCCAGAAGCTCTCCTTAGCATGCTCAATATTAAAAACAGAGGTTTCATCGCAATATCTACTGGCAAGATTTGCATAGTTAGCATCTATCTCAATGCCAGCATAATGCGAGTGGGGGGATATTTTCTTAAACTCTCTTGCAAGCGCACCAGAACTACATCCCACTTCTATAAGGCGTTTTGAATTATGTGGAATAAGGTTTAATAAATCAGGATTATGAGTCTCATGGATTGGCGTCTGTTTCATTTACTGACCCCATTTCCTTATGTATGTTTCATAGCCTTGCCTCCAGGAGGCCGACCCAAAGTTACCCCCGCTTTCATGGATTAAAGAAAGGGGTATGGTGCCCATGGTTACTCCACGAATTTCTGCTTGGCGACAAAAATCCATATCATAAAAGTGAAAGTTAAATTTTTCATCAAATCTAAGATAGTTTTTTCTCAAAGTCTCACTAAGGACGGCTAAAAAAAGACCGTCCAACAATTTAACTTGCTGAAATGGTGGGCCAAATATACTTAGAACATTCTCAGGAGGAAACTGGCTACCATGGCCAACAACTCCACTTAAATTTTTCGCCTCATCCCACTCAAGTTGTAGATTTTTAAATGCCCATGAAGGCTGATAAGGTACTCTACTTATATTTCCTGCGCAGCCAACAACTCCAAAATGATTTAATCCATTCAGAACCGAATGCATCCAATAAAAATCTAAGATATGCAAATCATCATGTGCAAATACAAATATACAGGGCTCTCCCGCGTATTGATCTATAGCCGAGTTGTAAATTTCAGATAAGCCCTTTTGATTGACTGGGTATAAGACGACATTCAAGTGCTGTGATTTATAAAGAGCGAGCGACCTTCCCGTGGCGGTATTTTTCCAGAAGTTTTCATCGCACTCTCGTGTAGCCACAATAAATTGAATTTTTATACCATCACCCATGAGAAAGAGTATTTAAAGAAAATCATAACAAAGATTAATCGAGATTCTCTGGAGAGAATCTATTTTGATATCTTTCATAAACAGTTAAATATGCACTTTCGAGATTTTTTGTAAATTGTTTGGTATTAAATAAAGAGGTGGTGAGCCGGTTAGCGATCAATTTTCGCTTAATCTCTACCATTTTAATAGGATCTCTCGCTAATGAGATTGCAAGCGATTCATATTCTTTTTGTGACGTGGCGATCAATTCTGGCATATCTATTGATTTCAGTATGCTTGCGCCCATTCTTGAGGAAAAGCTAGAACCCATGAAAGTTATAACTGGCAATCCCGCCCATAATGCATCACTTGCTGTTGTTCCTGCGTTGTATGGCGATGTATCTAAAAATAAATCAGCAACGCGGTAGCGCGCCAAATAATCAGCATATGACAATGCGCCCCCAAAAACTAGCCTGCTTTTATCCAATCCGGCAAGCTCTAGCCTTTCAAGAAGATTATTTTTAGCGCTCTCGTTGTCAACATATAAAAAGAGAACACTTTCCGGAACATTTTCTAAAATTCTTATCCAACTATTGAAAATACTTGGGGTAATTTTATATGCGGCATTAAAACAGCAAAATACGAACCCTTTACTTGATAGGCCTAGCTCTTCTCTTGTAAATGCTCTATCAGAGATTTTCCTCTCATCATCATTAGCCTGATAGCTTGGCAAGTAAATTATCTTCTCAGAATAGCAATTTTGCAAATCATGTGGGATGAGTACCTGATCGGCAATGATGTAATCCATATAATCAGCCGACAAGGTTCCAAGGTATCCCAAGTATTCAATTTGGATTGGGGCAGCCCGATAGGCAAAAATACTAGGCCTTGCGCCATGGGTCAATCCACAGAGATCTACCGCAATATCAATATTTAACTCTCTAGATAATTTAGCGACTTCTAAATCACTTTTTGATGAGATATCAATAATTTGACTAAAACAAGGCTCTAGCCTCATACGCATTTCATCAATCACTTGAGTGCCCATAGAGAAGCCGATTAACTCAAATTTATCTTTATTGTGTGACTCAAATACTCCCGCCAAAAGGTATGAAACGGGGTGATTACGAAAATCTGGGGAGTAATAGCCAATCCGGATTTTTTCTTGCCGAATGGGCAGGGGAAGATCTCCTAAATCAGATTTAGAAGGATTTGATGTTTCAATATATTCTTGCGTAGCCTTCCTTATTAATTGCGGATCATCACAGATGGAAAGTAGGCAAAATGGAAGAAATTTAAAAATATTTTTATTTTTATTGATGCTCTGAAGGTTGCTGATCAATTCCTCCATCCCACTCCATTCGCATAACTGCATCTTGCAATTAATATACGAACTCAGGATCAAGCTATTATCATCACCATATTGCATTGCCTTTTCATAAGCTACCAAGGCACTCTCTAGTAATTTCAACTTAACTAGGACATTTCCAAGGTTGCTATACGCTTGAGCATAATTCGGCTGCAAGCTAATTGCCTTTTCAAAACTTTTGATTGCTGCCTCAGGTTGATTTAAGTCTTGATATAGATTGCCGATATTGTTATATGCCTCAGCATAATTTGGTTGCAGGCTAATCGCCTTTTCAAAGCTCTTTAATGCTGCCTCTGACTGATTCAGCTCTTTTAATAGATTTCCTTTATTGCTATGTGCCAGCCAGTTTTTGGAATCTAATTTGAGAGACTTTTCTATATACTCCAAGGCAGTTTCTGGCTCTCTCTTAAAGGCGAAAGTTACCCCCAGTAACCGAAATACTTCGGAATTTCTAGAATCTAATTTTTGAGCCTGCTTCAGTAGCCTTTCAGCACTTATTAAATCACTCTTTTGAATATATTCCGAGGCCAAACCTATTAGATAAGCAATCTGTGGATTCATTCGATGATTGTAATATTTAGATGGGCTGAGAATTAAAAATGGATTGAGATTTGCAAGGTACACTTCTCAAGTCATAACCTTGATAACTTTAGATTGAATCACACAAAATATAGGCCCGATATAGATGGACTACGGGCGATAGCGATTATTTCCGTAGTTCTATTCCACGGCTTCCCAGAAATCTTTCCTGGCGGCTTTATTGGCGTTGATATTTTCTTTGTAATCTCTGGGTATTTAATTTCATCAATCATCCTAAATGGCCTAAATCAGGGCAATTTCAGTTTTAAAGAGTTTTACTCTAAACGGGTTAAACGAATCTTTCCGGCACTTATTACAACTCTTTTTCTGGTACTCGTGGCAGCATGGTTCACATTACTCTCGGATGACTATCGATCTCTTGGGAATCACACATGGAGCGGAGGTGCATTTATTTCCAACTTTTTACTGTGGAGAGAAAGTGGGTATTTTGATACCGCCGCAGAAACCAAGCCACTACTTCACCTTTGGCCCCTTAGCATTGAAGAGCAGTTTTATCTAATCTGGCCTATTAGTGTCTGGCTGATATGGCGCCTCAAAAAATCATGGCTATTTCCTGTTACAGCAATCATTTTTACGATTAGCTTTGCATTCAATGTTTTTCTTATTGAAAAAGAATCGATTGCGGTTTTCTATAACCCACTAACCCGTTTTTGGGAGCTTTTAGTTGGCACTATTCTTGCATATTACGTAACCCTTAAAAAAATATCCCCCAAAGAGTCGGGGTCTTTGAATAAACATACTCCCTCCTCATAGGCGTACTACTGCTATTAATTAGCCTAGCAGCGATAAATAAAACAAGAAGTTTTCCTGGTTGGTGGGCCCTCCTGCCTACACTGGGAACCAGTCTCCTAATATTTTCTAACCCTCAATCCTGGGTAAATAAAAATATTCTCTCTAACCGTTTGCTTGTTTGGTTTGGCTTAATTAGCTTCCCCTTGTACTTATGGCACTGGCCGTTGTTTGCCTTTGCTCGTATTTTTTATGGCCCAAATCCACCCGCCATAGTATTGCTATCTTTAATAGGCGCATCCGTACTCCTAGCTTGGGGTACTTATCAATTTATTGAAAAGCCTATTCGCCATGGAAATCAAAATCCTTTGATAACCAAAAAGTTAGCAGTGGGCTTGGCCCTTGTTGGAATCGTAGGACTAACCATCTTTAAACTCGATGGAATCCCCTCTCGATTTATTTCGCATGAACAATCTATTGCGAGTCTTCAGTGGAAGGCTTCCTACAATAATACTGATGCATGTAAGTCTCGCTAGCCAAGCGAGCAGTACTGTCTACCGAGCAACGATGATAAAAATCCAACGGCAGCGATTATTGGAGATTCGCATGCTAATCATTTTTTTGGGGATTAAGTGAGTTCTACAAAGCTAAAGGTGGAAATCTCATTAATATGGGGTATGGTGCCTGTGGTCCATTTATGGGTCTAGACCGATCAGAAATTGGGCCTAACGGTTACCTGAATTGCTATAAAAAAATGAAGCCTATCTTTGATGTAATTGAGGAAGATAAAAATATTAAAACTGTATTTTTAGCTTTTCACCATGATGAATACTTTTATCCAAATGCCAAGCTGGCAGATGTAAGTGGGATATTCAATAATGTTGCCCAAGAAGATTTACTGATGGCATCCCTCAAAAAAACAATACGTACCCTATCAAACTCTGGCAAAGAAGTTGTCTTGATATATGACCTACCAAATCTATACGTAGATACAGGAACGCATCTAAAAAAATGTTTTTATGCGAACTTACTTCATATTAAAACTTGATGCAATCAAGAAGAAATACAGTTCCACGACGATCTTATTAAATACAAGGTAATTGTGGAGCAGTTGAAAAAAGAAACTGATGTAAAAGTCTTTGATACACAAAAATATGTATCAGG
>CAIYZI010000600.1 GCA_903930665.1 uncultured beta proteobacterium | reverse complement strand
TGCTGGAATCGTGGAGAAAGCTTAAAAAATCTTATTGCCAAGATTAAAGCATATCAACCAGATATTGTTCAAATTCAACATGAATTTGGATTATTTTCAAATTTTAGAGATTGGCTAAGTCTTCTCAACCAACTATCCGAATTTAGAATTATCGTGACCATGCATTCTGTTTTTTATCATGAAGATAAAACAGTTGCCGAAGCGGCTATTCCTGAAATAATTGTTCATCTTAATGGTGCTCATAATGTTTTAAAGAATATCAAAGAAGTTTCTTCCAGGGTTCATGTTGTTCCACATGGCACATTTCCTTGCACCGATAGACAGCAGCTTTGGAATTGTTATAAGACTGAACATAATTTTATACAATTTGGTTTTATCTTTAAATATAAAGGACTTGAGAATTCCATTAAAGCCACTTATCTTTTAAAGCAAAAGTACAATGATGTATTTTTTACAGCGCTATGCTCGGAGAGCGCGTTCTGTAAGAAGGATCATCAGATATACTACAATGAATTAATGGCGCTTGTTGAATCTTTGGGCTTACAAGATAATGTTGCTTTGATTCGTGGATTTCAATCTGAAAAGGTTTTAAATTCTTATTTGCGAACAAATAAGGCAGCAATTTTTCCATATGTAGCAAATCCTGGTCATGAATGTTTTGGATCTTCAGGAGCAGCTCCATTTGCTATGACAAAAGGAATTCCAGTTATTACAAGCTCCGTTCATCATTTTGAGGATCTTCCAAGTATCAAGGCAAATACTCCTGAAGAAATTGCTGAATCTCTTGATCAGATTTTCTCTGACTGGAAGGTAGCTAAAGCTCAGGTTGAAGCACAATGTAAGTATCTTGATGATAATAGCTGGAGCAAGACAGCCGAGCGCTACATCGATATTTTCGAAAGTTGATTGACAGATTGAGAAAATAAGGTAAACTCTTTTCATGCACTGAACATGAGGAGGATTTAACTATGTCCGTTGATTTTAATAATGTTTTTTCGTTAAGCCTTGGTGGTCGAATGAACCGCCTTGATTTCTTTGTTAGTCGATGTGCTCTTGTGGCTTTAGCTGGTGTTGGCGGAGCAATCATTGGCATGACAACGGATCCTTATTCAGATAATTCATTCCCCATGCTTCTTCTTCAGGTTGCGGTAGGAGTTGCAAGCTTTCCGGGTCTTGTACGTCGATGCCATGATCTTGGTCATTCGGCATGGTGGACCCTAATTAGCCTCTTACCGCTTTCGCTTCTTTATTTTATTTTCGCGCCTGGACAAATTACTCGAAACGAGTATAATAACGACTACTGAAAGATTAAAAAATGATCGCTCTTAAATCACCAACTGGCTACTCTGGAACTGAAAACCTTGAGATGAATTTTTTTGTTGAATTCGAGAACGGCAAAAAGGTCGGGTATTCTTTTCCAACAGAGAATCGTTATGAAGTTGATGTGTCCATTCTTGGGTACTCTTATTTTATTCCAGCTAGGACCGGACGATCATATGAAGAAGCTGAGCCTGCCGAAGGCGAAACTCAAATTCTTTATATTAAGTTTGGAGAAGATGATTGGAGCGGAGCTCTTTCCGATGAGCTTAAAGATCATGTAGAGCACGAAATTGATCGTGCTGTTCGTAGCAAATGTTATCCGTACAAATATCATTTTGAAGATTGAAAGGTGGGATATTTAAATGCATTGGTGTAGTCAAGAGACAGAGATGCTTATGTCGTTAATTTTTGCGGTTAGTTTTTATTTCAGAGTTGGTCGCTACTGGTTAGCAACAAAATTCGGATGGCGTCTGGCAAAGCCAAAGCTTCATGAGCATGAGCATGAATGTTGCGATCATGGGTCCGGTCCTATTGACGATCTTGCTGATGCTATTCGTGAAGATGGTCATGACAGGGCTCGCTCATATAAGTTTTGACCCAGCTATTTTTCATGCTACAATCAACTCTCTAACAAAGAGAGGATAAAATAAAAAGATAGACTACCAATCGTGAGCCTGGACTAACCATCCGGGCTCATATTGTTTTTAACTCATTTAAAGTTTGGTTTAAAATGTCTAGTAATGTTAAGTTCATTGTTATAACCAGAAACTCAAGCTATGAAATTGACTTGATCAAAAATCGCATCAGGCGCATTTTTAACTTCAAAACAATTTCATACAGATCCTCTATGGAGAGCTGGAAGAGTTTTGATACAATATCTGACATCTCTCTCGGCGAGCCCCTTTTCATCAAGTGGACAGCCGATGACTACACTGAGGAACAAACGATTACCTCATGTATAATGAAGATTGTCGAGCCTAGGACAAAGCTTCAGCTGATGGCATGAGACCGATGACGAAAGAAGGCTGAAGAAAGAAGTTGACGGAAAGCGAAACCATGATAGAGTATACGTACTGAAGCGATGCTGAAGAGCAAAGCCGAAGTAAACAAACCCCTAAACCGAAAATTTCTGCTGAATTGTGGAGTCTCAAATGAAGACCGATATGAAGAAGTCTGAGTCGAAGTCCATCAACGTTAACGATTTCCTGCGCCAGTACGCGGAACACAAGACGGACGGTCGACTCGACATCCAAGCTACTCACCTTAAATTCACGTCGGACTTGACGTCGTTTGATCGTAGCACTTCCAGCGATAGCAGCGTTATTGCTGCCGCCGTTAAGGAGACGTTCTCTGAGCGAGGGTATGCTACCTTGGGTATGCGCGCCTTGCTTCACTTCGTGATGGGAAAGCTGGAGTTTGATGATGAATCGTTCAACAGCGTTCAGAGCCAGGTCCAGTCTTACATCCGCCAGAACACGGGCAACTTGTTCAAGGTGGGGAAGGGTGCGAAGGGCGGCGTCTCTTGGATCAATGAAGAGGACCCTGATTTCCAGTCGAAGGCTGCTAAGGGCACGTCGTCGGATCTTCCGGTTGCAAAGAGCGTGCCGTCGCCTGCGATTTCTGAGGCTCCTCCCGCGGCTGGTCGTCCGTCTTCCTTGGGAAGCATCCGCGCTCGGTCTGCATCGCACGCCTGATTCAGTAGGATATCGTTTTCCAAAATTTTTGCAACAGGTTTTTACCAATGATGCTTTTGTATTTATAGTTAAGTTAACAAAACTTCTGTTGTTATCCAAAACCCTCGCAGGCATCTGTGGGGGTTTTGCTTTTATATAGCAATATTTAATTTTAAATGATCCTGCGAATGTGGCTAAACATTTCGTATGTCCAGATTAAACTCTATTTCATCATTATTGTCAAGAAGTTTTTTTTGGGTCAGCAGATCTGTCGATCTTGAACAGCTTGATTCCGGAGCGTCGCAATTAGCTTCGGAGCAGTTGGTGCTGAGGCAGAACGACCCGCTCATGAAGGGCGTGGGGCATTTCTACAGAGTGTTTGCCATGAGGCAGCGTCTAACGGTGGCAGGCATTCCAGGAGCAACGGATCCATATAGCAAGAGTGCCTGACCGTGCGTTTGGCAGTGGGCGCAATCGCGCACATCAAAATCCTAAGTGGCAAGATGCCTCGTCTCCTGCTGCTTAGTCTTGTGGTATGTCTGCATTGGATTGCCCGCGTTCCACGAGCCCTCAAAACGATTACAGTGCCGAGAAGGGCAGAGAGTGCCAAGCACCTATCAAAAGCCCCGTCTTAAACAAAATGCTTCCTGCAAATCGGATCGTTTTAGACGAGACATGAGTTCGCTATTTA
>CAIYZI010000599.1 GCA_903930665.1 uncultured beta proteobacterium | reverse complement strand
TAAGGAATCACTGCGGTTATACGCCTTGCAGAAGCTCGTTTTAGAGCATCAATCATGATCATCAACTCCATCAAGCTGTCATTTGTCGGCGCACAGGTCGACTGAATAACAACAACATTCTTGCCGCGAACGTTTTCTTGAATTTCTACCTGAATCTCACCATCGGAAAAGCGGCCAACAAAAGCCTTTCCCATCGGAAGGTTGAGTTCTTTGGCAACAGCCTGTGCTAAAACGGGATTTGCGTTGCCTGTAAATAGAGTCAATAAATCAGCGTTCATGGGGGCGGACATAGGCTATTTTGGAGTTTTGAAAGGGTGTTGAATGGGTGTCTTATTGGTGTTTCAACAGTATTTGGCAGGGGAAGAAGGATTCGAACCTTCGCATGCTGGAATCAAAATCCAGTGCCTTAACCAGCTTGGCGATTCCCCTACAGGTCATTCTGAAGAAATCAAATTGTAAGCGGGATTTTTATTTAGCCCCCTAACAATTCGACCTACCCATCCCTTTGGAAGATTTTGCAAAAGATTTTCCAGTTTTGCGATCTCTGTCTTAGGCTCTAAGGCAGTAAATACGCTACTTCCAGATCCAGACATACAAGGTGCCGATTCTGGCAGTGCCTTGGCAATCCAATCTAATGCTTGCTTCACTTCAGGACATATCCGCATCGCTACCGACTGACAATCATTTGATTGATACAACGATGACGATGCAAGAAAGCGATCTATTGTAATCGGAGCATGATCTCTGGTCAATTGAGGGTCTTTAAAAATGCTGACCGTGCTAATGCCTTTATTGGGGAAAATCACCAAAAAGTCCCTGGTTGGCAAGGATATTTCGTGAATTTCCTCCCCAATCCCCTCTACAAAGGCATTTTTTCCGTAAATAAAGAAAGGCACGTCAGCTCCAAGTTTTAAGCCAACTGCGCCCAGCGTTGCCTTATCAAGCCGAAGATTCCATAAAGAATTTAAGCCAATGAGAGTGCTGGCTGCATCTGATGAACCACCCCCTAAGCCCGCTCCCATGGGAATTTCTTTTTTGAGTCCAATTTCAACGCCGCTACTAATGCCGCCAAGGTCTTTAAGAAGTTTGGCTGCGCGTACGACCAAATCTTCCTCTGGAGGTACATCAGGAATCGGGTTAATTCGTCGGATCTCATTTTCTGGAATTAATGTCAAATTAACCGTATCGCACCAATCAATTAATTGAAAAGCAGATTGGAGTAGGTGGTAGCCGTCTGGACGACGACCAATGATGTGAAGAAATAAATTGAGTTTGGCTGGCGCCAAAAGCTCCAATGAGGAATTTACATCACTCATTGGGGTTATCAAATACCAAGCGAATATCAATAGATCCCACATTTGAACTGCGGGTCATATTGAGCTTTTCCAAACGATTCGAGGCGCTCCAGTTATATGTGAGACTCCAACCATCTTGTGAGATCTTGCTGACTTGGCCTTTGTCGTTACGTTCTACGCTCGCATTGCTTCCAGGCCGTACTTGACCACGCAACCAGTCTGATAGACCTCGAGCAGGAAGAGGGAGTCCTAAAGTATTTTGAACCAAAGTGTCAGCATCGACTGCGGTCACTGTTTGACCATCGCGCTCTAAAGTAGCTTCACCAGGGGTAATGGTGATCTTTGCAATTGAGGTGCCGATAGGATTTCGGATCTCTAAAATATCCTTGAGTGCATCTTGGGTCAAAGTAAATCCGCCTGAACCACCTTGATTTTTGCTATCGGTTAGGCCAGTTATTTTGACGGCAAAACGGCCATCCCATGAGCCTTGTGGTGCTTGTGCAACTAGTGACCAATCGGGTTTTAAGCGTTGTAAAGTTTCTTTAAGGGTGGGATTATTTGCATCGAGTTTTTGACCCTGGCGCCATATATCTTCGGCTTCAGCGGGGCGATTCATGACCCAGAGCACCTCTCCTAGATGCGCTGCGATATCTGCCTCGGGCTGGATATTAAAAGCTTGTTGCAAATCTTGCAAGGCAACTGAATTATTGCCGAGCCTGAAGTTTACCCAGCCTAGGCTATCCAAGATAAAAGCATCTTTTGGCGAGAGTTGGTGTGCTTTGCTAATAAGCTTAAATGCCTCGGGTAAATTTTGATTTCGATCTGCCAATGAATAACCCAAAGCGTTAAGACTATTTACATCGTTAGGGCTTCTTCGCAAGATTGAGCGAAGTGTTTTCTCCATGACATTGGTGTGACCTGCCTTTTCTGCGGACATGGCATAGGTATATAGCGTTCCAAGATTTTGTGGTTCGGGCTTAAGCGTTGACACAATGTCATAAAAAGCGAGCATCGCGCCTGAGTCGTCAGGTGCCTTTGACATCAATACCTGCAACTGCTGCAAGGTTTTTTCTCGCTCGGCAGGGGTTTGTTGGTTAAGTAGACTAATCGTAGGCTGAACAATATCGGACCATCGTTGATTCAGAATCAAGAGAGTGATGAGGACTTCTTTGGGCTTTGTTTGGGTGGGTCCTGCCAAACTTTCCCAAGTTTGTGCCGCTTGAAGCGCTAAATCAGGTGCGCCCGCTGCGATGGCAATCTCCATGGCTCTTTGAGCTAAGCGTGGGTCATTAAGCTCGCGCGCAAGATCAAGATAGGTTTTGTACGCCAAACCTGCCTCACCCCGCTGCAAGGCAATTTCTGAGGCTAGAACTTCAAATACAGCTTCACCACTTTCCAGGCTATTTGTGCGCGCTAAGGCCGAAGTGGATGAAAAGCCGATCAGTCCAATGGTAGTGGCAAGCAAAAGGCTTTTGACGAGTGGCTTGAGTATGAATTTGGTCATAAGCACATTCTAATCCGCGAATCTACAATGGACCGATGCCAGAACTGCCGGAAGTAGAAGTCACCCGATTAGGAATTTCCCCTCATTTGATGGGGCAGACGCTTAGCGCGGTCAATGTAATTGACGGGCGTTTGCGTTGGCCTGTACCAAATTTATTAGAAAAAATCCTTCCAGGTCAGAAGGTAAGGTCTATTGAGCGGCGCGGAAAGTATCTGCTTTTAGAGATGGACACGGGTTATCTTTTATTACATTTAGGAATGACGGGAACCTTGCGGGTGCTTCCCAGCGGTGACCCACTGAAAGTGCATGATCGGGTAACTTTTGATTTTGGCAAGATCAGTTTACGTTTACATGACCCTCGAAAATTTGGGGCAGTCTTATGGCACCCAAAATCTAAGGGGCCTATAGAGCATCAGGTTTTATTGCAAAAGTTGGGGGTAGAGCCTTTTTCTGAAGAGTTTTCTGGTGATCTTGGAGCAGAGGTTTTGTATCGCCATTCCCGTGGTCGTAGCATCTCTGTAAAACAGTTTTTGCTAGCTGGCCAAGCGGTTGTGGGTGTCGGTAATATTTATTGTTCGGAAAGTTTATTTTTAGCAGCCATCCATCCCGCGAAAGCTGCGGGGAAGCTAACAAAGCCACAGTGTGCGCGTTTGGCTCATGCCGTAAGATTTATTCTTCAAAAAGCGATCGATACTGGCGGTAGCTCTCTCAAGGATTTTGTAAATAGCGAAGGCGATCCTGGCCACTTCATGGTGCAGTCCAAAGCCTATGATCGTAAAGATCTCCCGTGCAAAGAGTGCAAAACGCCGATTAAAAAAATTGTGCAAGGTCAACGTTCTACTTATTTCTGTCCTCAATGTCAAAAGCGCTAATTTTGGAATTTTCAAAAAAGTTAATTTCTTGGCATGCTGTAGATGGCCGTCATGGCTTACCTTGGCAAGGTAACCGTGATCCCTATGCGGTATGGGTTTCTGAAATCATGTTGCAGCAAACTCAAGTGGCAACGGTATTGGAGCGATACCCACGTTTCATGAAGCGCTTTCCTACCGTCAAGAAATTGGCTGCTGCAGATATAGATGAGGTATTGGCGGAGTGGGCTGGTCTTGGTTATTACTCACGTGCGCGCAACTTGCATGCTTGCGCAAAACAAGTGATGGTGGATTTTTCGGGGCAGTTCCCAAAAGATCCTGTATTGCTTGAGCAGTTAAAGGGTATCGGTAGATCAACGGCTGGAGCAATTGCAGCTTTTGCATTTCATGAACGCGCCCCCATTTTGGATGCGAACGTGAAGCGTATTTTGGCTAGAATCTTTGCCATTGAGGGTACGTTACAAGAAAAAGTATTTGAGAGTCGGTTATGGGAGTTGGCCATAGAACTGCTCCCTAAAAAATCAGAAGAGATGCCCATCTACACCCAGGCATTAATGGATTTTGGCGCAACCTGGTGTTCGGCTCGTAAACCAGTGTGCCTTAGTGGTTTACAAAAATGCGTATTCGCAAAAAATTGCCAGGCCAACTTAAGTGATCAAGTGCTTTCTTTTCCAAAAAAGGTGATTAAAGCAAAGTCACCTGAATTTGATTGCGATATGCTTTTATTGCGACACGGTGATTCAATGCTTTTGCAAAAACGTCCCAGCAAAGCCATTTGGGGTGGGTTATGGTCATTACCTGAGTCTGTTTGGCGAGCCAAAAGTAGCGGCGAGCATGCTAAAGAGCTAAAAAGCGCTGAACTCTTTGAACGAATATTGCCCGAGAAGGCCAAAGCATTACAAAAACAGTGTCAGAAAATCCAACGTGGACCGCAGATAAAGCATGTTTTTACGCACCGACGTTTATGGATGCAAATCTGGGAAGTTCATATCAAAGATCCTAGCAATTTTGCTAATTCAGACTTACGATGGATATCACTACAAAGCTTAGGGGCTTATGGCTTGCCGCAGCCGATCAAGATGCTTTTACAGGGATTGAATCTAGTTCGCGATGACGATCTAAAAAATTAATTTGTAAGGCGCTTAACTCTTTTTGAGCTTGAAAATGTTCACGAAGACGATTTACCAGATATACAGAGCGATGTTGTCCGCCAGTGCAGCCTACCGCTACTGTTAAATAACTCCGACCATCAGCAATGTAATGCGGCAGCCATTTTTCAATGAACTTTGTGATATCCGATTCCATGCTGATCACCTCGGGAATGATTTCCAGAAACTCTTGAACAGCTTTGTCTTTGCCTGTTAATGGACGTAATATTTTGTCGTAATGTGGGTTGGGCAAGCAACGCGCATCAAATACCAAATCTGCTTCGCTGGGAACGCCCTTTTTAAATCCAAAGGATTCAAATACAACGGTAAGACCTAAAGGCTTATCTTTAAGTAAATCCTGAATCCAGGAGCGTAAAGCATGCGCTGGCAGATTGCTGGTATCGATACTGTGCGCTTGAAAGCGCAAAGGCTCCAGCAAGTTACGCTCTTTATCAATAGCCTCGATCAAGGTAGCGGATTGCGATTGCTTTTTGTTAGCGGATAGGGGATGACGACGCCTCGTCTCTGAAAAACGCTGCACCAAGGTATTAGTGTCGGCATTGAGAAACAGAATTCGCACTTCATGAGTGCGTCGTAGGTTTTCTAGAATGAGCGGCAGTTCCGCTATGGACTGGCCGCGCCGAGCGTCGATAGCAACCGCGACTCGTTCACTTTTCTCAGCTACTAGGGTTGTAATAAGACTTTCCAGGAGGGAGACGGGGAGATTGTCGACGCAGTCATAGCCCGCATCTTCGAAAGCTCGTAGCGCTACCGATTTACCTGAGCCGGATATCCCGGTAATCAGATTAATTTGCATACTACAAAAGACGCCCTTGAGACTTGCTTGAATCTGCCTCAATATTCATTTGAATACGCTGACGCTCCATAAATTCTTTT
>CAIYZI010000598.1 GCA_903930665.1 uncultured beta proteobacterium | reverse complement strand
CACCAGACTTATGTCACCAACTTAAATAACTTAATCAAAGGTACTGGTTTTGAGAATTTAAGCTTGGAAGACATCATTAAGCAGTCCTCTGGCCCTGTTTTTAACAATGCTGCTCAAGTTTGGAATCACACCTTCTATTGGATGGGATTAAAGCCTAATGGCGGCGGCGCTCCAAAAGGTGCATTGGCTGATGCAATCAACGCTAGATGGGGTTCTTTTGAGTCATTCAAAGAAGAATTCGCTAAATGCGCAGTAGGCACATTTGGTTCTGGTTGGGCTTGGCTAGTTAAAAAGGCTGACGGTTCTTTAGAATTGGTTTCTACAAGCAATGCCGCAACTCCTTTGACAACAGCAGGTTCAAAGCCTTTGCTAACTTGTGACGTTTGGGAGCACGCTTATTACATCGACTATCGCAATGCCCGTCCAAAGTATTTAGAGAACTTTTGGAATGTTGTGAATTGGGACTTTGCTGAAAAGAATTTTGCTTAATTCTGGATTCAAGATACCTAATTCATCTAACCACCTTCGGGTGGTTTTTTATTGCCCAACAATAAGTACATAGACATTCTAGAAATGAAGGTATAGCATGAAAATGTCTGTATGTAAAAGAGATCAGTATGTATCCGATGATGAATGGTTCGATGATGGGCGGGATGGGTATATTTGGATTGCTAGTTTTAATAGCATTGCTACTATCGATTGCCGCTTTATGTAAGTACCTATTTTTTACTAAGAAATGAAGTAACACAAAACTGCTCGTTTTTTGGTTGGATGTATAAGGAAAGATGATGAGTCAAATTAATTTAAATGTTCAAGGTATTGATTCTGCTGCCAGTATTGAGATCATTACCAAGGCCCTGGGTCCTTTAGGGGATGTTAAAAATATTCATGTGGATTGGGAGTCGGGTAGAGTGCAGGTTACTAGGCCTTCCAATAAGTCGGACGATTTGATTCACGCTCTAAATAATGCTGGGTATTTAGCGAGCCTTGATCAGGATGAGTAGGTGGTTTTTGTAAGAGATGGAATTGATCCCATCTCTGGGATATGATGAGAAATGAGCTTTAATCCCTTTGGCATTGGTTTACAGGCCTTGAGTCTCTTTGGTTCGGCCCTGCTAGACCCTAAGCAATTACAGACTTTGCAGGAACACCGTTTCAGGCAAATGCTCGATCATGCCTTTGAGCAATCTTTGTTTTACCGCTCGAAGTACAAGGATATAGATTTAGATACTGTTGCTCTCGGTGACTTGCCAGTAATGCACAAAGCAGAACTAATGGGGCGATTTAAAGATTGGATATGTGATCCCAATATTGATCTGAATTCTCTTAAAGAATTTATTTCCAACCCTGCAAATATCGGAAGTCTTTATTTAGGAAAATATGTCGTTTGGGAAAGCTCAGGAAGTAGTGGAATAACGGGGATCTTTATTCAAGATGAGGAGGCGATGGATGTCTATGATGCTCTAGAAAGCGTTCGCCAATCTAAGTCAGAATTCTTACATCATGCTCTAGATCCACTTCTGTTGACCGAGAGAGTGGCGTTAGTAGCGGCTATTGATGGACATTTTGCGAGCAATATTTCTTTCGAATTAGCAAAATCAATGAGAGGCTACTTTGCTAGCCCCTTTATATCGATCTCTGTATTAGATCCCATCAAGAAAATCGTTGAGGAGCTCAATACTTTCTCGCCAACGATTATTGCAACCTATCCCACGGCCGCAGTAGTTTTGACTGACGCATTATTAGACGGTTCATTAACAGTCTCTCCTAAAGAAATTTGGACCGGAGGCGAAACGCTCACCGCTGCTATGCGTAAGTATGTTCAAGACCGCTTTAAAGCCAAGGTGAGAAGTAGTTACGGCTCTTCGGAGTTTTTTGAGATTGCTTGGGAATGTGATGCTGGTCATATGCATGTTAATGCGGACTGGGTGATCTTAGAAGCTGTTGATAAAAACTATCAACGCGTACCAGATGGTCAAATGTCTCAT
>CAIYZI010000597.1 GCA_903930665.1 uncultured beta proteobacterium | reverse complement strand
GGCGCCATAGAGCTAAAGGGTAGTAACAAGCTAATAAAGATAGGGGTTAGGCCACCTAAAATTGCATAAGTGACGTTGTAAGAAAACGAGAGCCCTGAAAATCTCACTTCCGGAGGGAAGGATAAAACCCCAATAGATGGAGCAAGCGCAATGACGCCTACAAAGAAACCATTCAAACCATATAACAAGGCGATGTGGTCATGGGAAATGGCCATCTGTTGATACAACAGAAGCGAACTTAAAACCAAGCCCGTTGAACCAAACAACATCACCTTGCCTACGCCAAATTTTCCAGCTAAAGCGCCAAATACCAAGCAGCCAATCGTCAAGCACACCGTCGCAATGCTATTGGCCTCTAGCGCAATTTTTGGTGGCACCTTAAATAATGTCTGCAATAATGTTGGTGTCATCAAAATCATAGTGACAATCGAAGCAGCCAAGACCCAGCTAGCCAAAGCAGTCAAGATTACGGCAGGCCTGTGTTCTCGCAATACACGTTTCAAAGGAAGTTCGGAACGTTTGATTTCAGCTTGCATTGTCTGAAAGACTGGTGTCTCATGAAGCCACTGCCTAAGCATCACCGCAAACAAGCCAAATAGTCCGCCAAATATGAATGGCACACGCCAGCCTACCGCCAAGATTTCTTCTGGGGTATAAAAGGAGTGAATTCCTACCGCAACCATGGCTCCAAGCAAGATGCCGCCCGTTAAGCCTGCTGTTAAGGCTGCGCATGCGAAATTAACATGCTTCCTGGTCACATGTTCCGCAACAAAGACCCACGCCCCTGGAACCTCACCCCCAATGGCAGCTCCTTGTAGCATTCTTAAAAACAAGAGAATCAACGGTGCATAAATACCAATATCAGCATAGGTCGGAATCAAGCCAATGATTAAAGTGGGCACCGCCATTAAAAAGATGCTAAAGGTAAACATCTTCTTACGGCCACGGGTATCTCCAAAGTGCGCCATCACGATGCCGCCAACAGGGCGAACAAGATACCCTGCGGCAAAGATAGAAAAAGTTTCTATTTGACGAAGCCACTCTGGCATGGTCGGTGGAAAAAACAATGCACCAATTGAAGAGGCAAAGTAAATAAAAATAATAAAATCGTAAAACTCAAGTACGCCGCCCAAAGCAGAAAGACTGAGTACTTTTACCTGAGAGCGACCTAGTGATGCCATGTAACGCCTTTATTATTTTTATTACACAAATTATTGAATGGGATCTTGCTTGATGGCCAAGGCCTGATTTGGAGTACCCGCATAAAATACAATTAATTCTACGGGATTTTGTCCTCGGTTCACGCCATAGTGCCATTGATCCACCATCTCCACAATTACCTCTCCCTGCTTAAAGGTTCTCTCATAAGCTCTCTCGTCACCCTCTTTACGAATGACGGTGATTTCTCCGCTTGCGACGTAAGCAGCATTAATGAAGGGATGCTTATGAATCGGCAACTGAGCGTGAGGAGGAATGATGTATTTGAGAACTGTTACTTCAGGGCTAAATTTGGAGTACTGGGGTAAATCTGAACCATTCCAATCCTGCATACTACGTACTAGCGTTTGGATCTGTACACCTGGATGCGAAACCTCCTCTGCATGGCTAGAAAATGAGATTAATGCCAACAGGGTGCTTAGTAAGTAACTGAGTTTCATAATATCTATCAAATACAAGAGATTTTGAAGGGATTTATAAGTGCTTTCGGAAGCATCCCCAATAACCTAAAAAATCACTATAGCCTTCACCTTACCACTACCCAACACCAGATGTACCACCCAAAAACTACACTAGGGTTGGTAAGTCATCTAAAGTGGCTAACTTACACTTAAAATACTGCGATGAACACAAATCAGCCAACCATGAGCAAGCCCAATGGATTTAAAGAAAAGGTGAAAAATGAGGCCATTAAAGCCTTTTTGTTAAGCTTATATTTCGGGGCATGGTTTTGCGCCCTTGCTTTTTTGGCTGCAACCTCTTTACGCGAAAGACCGATTCCTTTAGATATTTTTGGTTTTGCCCTCATCAAGGCTGCTTTGTGTGCAAAATTTATGCTCATCGGGCAAGCTGCCTACCCCCTGAATATCAATAAGGATCATGGAATTATCCCCTCCCTTTTTCGCGAATCCTTGGTCTATCTCGTAATTGTTTTTCTACTCAACTATCTTGAAGCAGGTGTTGAGGGTGTATTTCATGGAAAGGAATTTATTGCATCCTTAAGCGCCTTTGGTCAAGGGGATCCACTTCATATTTTGTCACTGTCAATCGTCTATTGGTTGATTGTTTGGCCTTACCTCTTATTTTCAGGATTAAAACTTGCACTTGGAGATGCTGCAACGCTACAAATTTTATTTGGCAACCCCAAAAGTAAAGCCTAAGAGTTGGTGCTCTAGCAAGCCATCTCCCAACTCCTAAGAGTTGGTGCTCTAGCAAGCCATCTCCCAACTCCTAAGACCTTACATTGGTGGCGATTCAATCGTGATCTCGCATTTTTGCCATCGACTTCTGTTTTGTATTGCTGCGCTCTTTTTGAGCCACTTAACTTACGCTCAAGAAATCGAAGCGCGCACCTATTCCAATGCCCCCATTGGCATGAATTTCGCAACAGCTGGAATCACACAGGCCAAGAGCGGCTCTTATCGGCTCACAAGTGAAATCGCAAGCTTCACACACGTTCTTGATGTGGCTGGGCAATCTGGAAGAGTTAGCCTCGTCCTTCCTTATAGCGAGTTAACCGGAACTGGACATTTAGCTGGACAAACGATCAACACCTCTACCGAAGGTCTTTCAGACCCAGTCATCAGATCTTCAGTCAATCTTTACGGCGCTCCCGCCTTGGATAAAAGTGAGTTTTCAAGCTATCAACAAGATTTAATTGTTGGCGCTAGCTTAAATGCCTCGATACCCTGGGGTCACTACAACAATCAACAGCTGTTGAACGTAGGGGCAAATCGTTGGTTTATACAACCCGGCTTGGGAGCGTCTCAAGCCCTTGGATCATGGCGTTTCGAGCTGGCAGGTGCAGCAACCTTTTATACAGGTAACACTAACTATATGGGCTCAAACTCACTCAATCAACGCCCAATATATTCCGCGCAAACCCATGCAATCTATTATTTCCCTTCTTCAGCCTGGTTCTCTATTGATGCAACCTACTATACCGGTGGTCAATCTTTTTTAAATGGCACAGCCATTAATGGCGTACAGGAAAATTGGCGCCTTGGGGGAACGGCTTCTTATCCAATTGACAAGCAAAATGCAATTCGAATCCATGCCAGTACTGGTGTGTATTCCTTAACGGGTAATAGCTTTGATTTGATTGGTATTTCTTGGCAATATCGTTGGGGCGGAGACTAAGATCTTTACTAAACAAATTGGAATTACTCAACAGCACTATTAAATATTTCTTTAAGAGCCTTCAAAAAAAGCTCTTGACCATGATTGACTCGCTCCTGCCAATCTTTTCCTGAATCTTCATTAGCATCATCAGTAATATATTTAAAAGACTGCCAAGGAATGTTTTTTTGATGCGCTACCCGAGCGATGGCAAATAACTCCATATCTACAACATCTATACCTTGATCAAGCAACCATGGGTCACTAGCATTCACGAAACTATCACCAGTACCACAGACATGTCTTACCTCTTCGAATGCAGATTGCGAAAAAGAAGCAGGAAATGATTCAGAAAAATACTCATGAGGATGACTGCAAAATGGCGTCTGACCACGTGGGACCAAAGGTTCGGCAATCATATCCCGCTGAATGACTTTATCAATTTCTAAAAGACCCTTTAATTTCGGGTTGACTTTTCCGACGGTACCAAAATTCAGTAGTCGCTTAGGCACAAACTGATTGATCGCGTTAATAGTAGTGATAGCGGCATTGAGCTTACCAACACCACAATAGACAATTTCAACGCCTTGCGGAAGAGCATCACGCTTGAGCTCAGACTCTAATGCGGTAATAATGAGTAATTGTGTTTTCATGGCGGCAATAAATGAATTTAATAGATTATCTACCCGGAATCCCGGACTTCCCAAAACCTGGAATTCTATTTAGGGATATTTCACCCTTATTAGCTAATCCTGCCGCCTTTAAAGAGGCTATTCATCAACTGGATATGCTGGCAGAGCAATTTGATTACACTCATATTTTAGGAATAGAGTCTCGTGGCTTCATCTTTGGATCAGCGTTAGCGCACCATGCCCACAAAGGCTTAGCTCTCGCCAGAAAACCCAACAAACTGCCTGTTGCAAGTCATCGCGAATCTTATGGACTGGAATATGGCGATGACGCTTTAGAGTTACAGCAATCAACCCTTCCAAAAGGTTCAAGGGTATTGGTTCTGGATGACGTTCTGGCTACTGGTGGCACCTTGGTTGCGGCCAGTAAACTTCTTAAAAACGCTGGTTACGAAGTATGTGGCGCCCTCACCTTGCTAGAAATTGCTGCACTAAGTGGCTCAGAACTACTAAATAAGAACAATATTGTTAACCGTACCGTTTTAATTGCTTAGCTAACATCAACGAGTACTAAAGAAGACTTTTAGCACTTTTTAAGAGTTTCATTGCGCCCCAACCCACTGCCAGAGCTTTGCTGGCAAGTTTGGGTTTGTAGTGCGACAAGACTGCAAAGGCACTAGTCCATAGGATTGGAGTGTCTTTAATAAAGTGGATAGCATTCATACCTTTATCGGCCCATGACAAAGGCTTTTCCAAGGGCCCAAAATGGCGAGCGAATTCAGAACGCTCGACTGCCGCCCTTCGTTGTAACTCGAGCTGGCGTGATTCAAGCTCTTTTAATCTACGCTTCATTTTTAAGAAAGCTCCTGGCGATCCTTGGACAATTCTGCAATTGTTGACTCAAACAATCGAGGCATTGTGCGCAGAGACTGCAAAACCACCGCAGCCAAAATAGCACCAACCGCCAAGAATCCAACAGTAAGGCACGTCAAAGCCATCATGCGATTAGTTTCCCAGCTATACACAACAATCAATAGTGCTAGCATGACCAAGCCGAAGAATAAAAAGAATAAGGCGAAAAGAATCATCACCAGCAG
>CAIYZI010000596.1 GCA_903930665.1 uncultured beta proteobacterium | reverse complement strand
GTATTAATGCTTCGAGGCGATTGGAATGCACCCTTGATAAACGAAATGCGAATATTCCCTAATGGATCACATGATGACCAAGTGGACTCGCTATCAAGAGCGTTTTCTGAAATAATGATTCCTCGCAAGAGTTTCTTTGGATAGGATTTTATGTTTAAGTGGCTAAAAGGAAAGACAGAGGTTCAACAAGAACCAATTAAGCCCAAGGCTCGTAAAAGCCTATTCAGTACCCATGCGTTCGATATGCTTGACCCTGACGCTAAAAAATTCAAAGTAGCTGACACCTTTGCAGCACTTCAAAAATTACAGCCAGCCCTTTATGGCGAATACGCTATGGATGATTCCAGCAATGGCGTTGCCAGTTTCAAAATGTACGCTGCTGGAAATAACAGTGTTTCCGATGCTGTTGTGGGCTGGTACGCTTCCCAAGGATTTATCGGAGCTCAGCTTTGCGGTATTTTGGCTCAAAACTGGTTAGTGAACAAAGCTTGCTCAATGCCAGCAGAGGACGCTATCCGCAAGGGATACAACGTAGTTACTGTTGACGGTGACGAGCTGGATCCTGAAGCCGTTAAGATCATCAAAGCTTACGACAAAGCCTTTAAATTAAATTTCAACATGAGGGAATTTATCCGTAAGGGGCGCATTTTTGGAGTTCGTGTGGCAATGTTTAAAGTCATTTCGACTGATAAAGATTATTACGAGAAGCCTTTCAACATTGATGGCGTGACTGCTGGTTCCTATAAAGGGATCGTACAAGTTGATCCATACTGGACAGCTCCAATGCTAGACGGTGCTGCAGCTTCTCAGCCTGACACCCTGCATTTTTACGAGCCGACTTGGTGGATCATTAATGGTAAAAAGGTTCACCGTAGCCACTTAATCATTTTCCGTCATGCTGAGCCTGTAGACGTGCTCAAGCCACAATACATTTATGGCGGTGTGCCATTGACTCAGCAAATCATGGAGCGCATATACGCTGCAGAGCGTACCTCTAATGAGGCTCCTCAGTTGGCTATGTCCAAGCGTACAACCGTTTGGTTAACTGACATGGAAGCGGTCATGAGCGACACCAACGCAGCAGTCGGAAGATTGCAGCAATGGGCTGCTTATCGTGACAACTATGGAATTAAACTAGGCGATAAAGAGGGTGACGAATTCCAACAGTTCGACACTTCCCTAGCCGATTTTGATTCCCTTATCATGACTCAATATCAGCTCGTGGCTGCTATTGCAGGTGTGCCAGCCACTAAGTTGCTCGGTACTTCTCCAAAAGGCTTTAACGCTACTGGCGAATACGAGGAAGCCAGTTATCACGAAATGCTCGAGTCGATCCAAGAAAACGATTTGACCCCATTCGCTGAGCGTCATCATCAACTGGTTATTAAATCATTCGTTGAGCCACAGCTCAAAATGAAACTAGATTGCGAAACCACTTTAAACTGGCTCCCACTCGATACACCAACTGCCGAGGAATTGGCTGCGACTAACCTTGCTAAGGCTCAGGCTGGACAAGTGTTGATTGGCTCCGGTGCTATCAGCAGCGAAGATGAGCGTCAACGTGTAGCAACTGACAAGCAGTCGGGTTATAACGAAATTGGCATTCTCGAAACAGATAATCCTGAAGGTGAAGAAGAAGCCGAGGAAGATTTTGAAAGCGTCCAAGACGGTGATTTTGCCGATCCTGAAGATGGAGCAGGTCCTGTAGGTAAAACACTTCAAGTAACCCAAGACAAAGATCCCTGCTGGGAAGGTTACGAGCAATTTGGAATGAAGGACAAAGACGGCAAAAAAGTACCTAATTGCGTTGCTCAAGACGATGATAAATTTAAAGAAGAAGATCACCCCCGGGCAAAGAATGGACAATTTGGTTCGGGCGGGGCTAGTGCAGCTCCTAAGTCTGAGTCAGAGTCTAAAAAAAAAGATCTAAAAGGTGAGTCTCATGGATCTGCTGAAAAGTCCCCTGAGTCTGCTCAAAAAGAGCTCCCTTTGGAGGAAAAGACAGGATCTAACCAAGCAAAAGCAAGCGGTTTCAAAAAAACCAAAGAGCTTTCTAACGGTGGATATGTCGACCAACATGGATTCGAGCATTCACCCGGACTCAATGACCATGAGCGAAGTATTGAAGACGGCTTTTACCAACAAATCCTAAACGATACCCCGAAGCTGATTGCTGACTACAAGTCAACATTCGGAAACACAATTGACCCGGACCTCGTTAAAAAGTTAGACCCTAACTTTGACAAAGACGCTTCACTGGCTGCAGCAGTTCATGAGCCTAGCTCACTGCTATCAAAAGAGATTTGGAAAAACGCTTTAAAAGAGAAGAAAGAAGCCGGAGACAAGTCTCCAGTCCTGTTTACTGCTGGCGGTAGTGGCTCAGGTAAGTCTGAGGCTATGAGCTTGGCTAAGGACATCC
>CAIYZI010000595.1 GCA_903930665.1 uncultured beta proteobacterium | reverse complement strand
GTCTCAAAAGGAGTTTTAAAGTAATAAAAGCAAAGTTAAAGAAGCGGTGACACAAAGGTGATCGAGGTTATCCCCGCGATGGCTCCCACCCCAAAAGAGCAATGATTGTTAGTTTATTAACTGGTTAAGTGCAATATTTATGTCAATATGAAATTTCAAAAATTATTTCCAATATTTATTTTATTTTTTAGCTTTGCCTATGGTGCATCCGATCATCAGGTTGATGGGGCTGATTACGAATTTGTGGCCACTGTAAATGGCACCCCGATTACAAAGGGAGTCTTCGATCTAAAAATGGCTGCAACCCAGTCTTCGGGTCAGAAGGATACGCCGCAGTTACGCGAAGCCGTTAAGAATGAATTGATCAACTTTGAGCTTTTAGCGCAAGAGGCAGAGCGTATGGGGTTAGATAAAGATATTCAGTGGAAAGATCAAATAACGCTGATGCGACAAAATGTGCTGACACAGGCCTATGTAAATGCCTATTTAAAAGATAGGCCAATTACCACCGATCAATTACGTGAGGAGTACGAAAAGCAAAAGCAATCGATGGGCGGCGGCGAATCCTTCACTCAATACAAATTAAGCCAAATTATTGTTAGCACGCAGGCAGATGCAAATCGGATTATTGAGCGATTAAGGGGCGGAGAGCCTTTTGCAAAGGCGGCTAAAGAATTTTCAATTGATGCTGCCACCAAGAGCCGTGGCGGCTCTTTGGGATGGATTGTTTTGACGCAAGTAAATCCCTCTGTAGCTCAGTTAATTGGCGGCCTGCCAAAAGGTGGCGTGAGCCAGTCTCTTGAGGTGCCTCAGGGTTGGGCAATTGTTAAGTTGGATGATCTTCGAGATTCCAAATATGCTTCGTTTGCCGCTACGCAAAATCAAATCAGGCAAGCCATTATTGAGCGTTATTTAGTGGAAGCCGTTAATAGACTTCGTAAATCAGCCAGGATCATTCAATGAAAAATTATTTAAAAAAAATAGCGACCAAGAGTTATGCCCCAAAGAGTGAGTGGAATCTTTTAAGAATTTTTTTAGTTTTTATATTTGTATTGAGTGGTTCTAGTGAGGCATATGCCAATGAGCATGTGATTTTTCAAAATTGGGCAGTTGATCTTAGTGCTGAAACGGTAGAGGCATATACCGCGAATGACTCTAAGTCTTCGTTGGGGCTGTTTTGCGGCGGCGCATCCTGCGTCTTTTATTTGAATGCAAATCTGAATTGTCAGCCAGGCACCAAGAATGCTGTATTGGTGAATAGCCCATCAGTTTCAAGTGCGATTAACATGCAATGCACCATCGTTGGAGGACATTATTTTGAAATCCTTGATGCATTTGATGTGGTGCTAACCGCACTAAAGACCGGGGAAACGGTTGGTTTTGCGACAGCTTTGCAGGGTGGAGCATTTGCGGTAACGCGTTTTAGCTTGAATGGGGCCATGCCTGCAATTCAAAAGGCGCTGGAGGATGCGGCGCGTCGTCATGCACCAAAATCTGGTGATCCAGCTCAATCTTTGCAGCCAGGGTTTAAAGACATCACTTTATGATTGCTTTAAGTGGGATATTTGCATCCTAAGTTCCGAATTATTTAATTAGGTGATGGGGCCATTCTCTTTCTTGGCGCTCAATTTCGTTGTTTCAAGATCAATCTTTTGAGATATTTAGACCTTTAAATCTCAGTTAACGGTTCATAAAACAGGATTTTTGAAGGGGCTAGAGGCGCTAATAACAAGAGTATCTTTACTGCCCCCATGTATTGGGGATAGCATATAGACATCTAATGGTTTAAATTGATACACTTTGCTCATTATGATTAAATTTAGTGGGTTATCGCACCATCACTTGAGGGGGCTTAAGCGCAGGTTATTTTTGGGGTTGCTGATAGCGCAGATCTGCATAATGCCCTATGCGCAGGCGCAGGTTGATGCTGGGGCATTGCAGCAAAATTTAGAAAAACAACTTCCCTTGCCATCCCCTTTGGCATTACCAGAACCAAGCAAGGCAAATCCAAATAAACCATCCGAGCCTCAGCAGGGAGAAAATCGGCTTGTGGTTAGTGCTTTTGACTTGGAGGGCGTCAACCTTATTCCAGGGGATGAGGTTCAGGCTGCAATCAAGGAATGGGTTGGCGTTCGAGTAAGTTTTGGCGATCTTCAAAAAGTGTGCGAGGCAATACAGAGCCTCTATCAAAGCAAGGGTTATGCAGTCCAAGCAATATTACCCCCGCAAAAAATTTCTAATGGCGTTGTTAGAATTTACATAACCGAAGCAAAGATGGGCGGGGTCATTGTTGAGACCCCTCAGGGAGAAACGCGTTTTAGTAAGAAGCGCGCAGCTGAATATATTACATATGCCAATCCTATTGGCGATCCTCTGAATAGGCCAGCGCTTGAGCGCGCCATTATTATTTTGAATGAAACCCCAGGGGTTATGGTTTCCAGTCAACTGGTGAAGGGTGATGGCGAAGGTGAAACGGGGGTTGTTCTTCAGTTAACCGAACCCGATTTGGTGCGAGGCAGGGTAGAGGCCAATAATTACGGAAGTAGGACTACAGGCGCAAATCAAGGTGTTTTTGGGCTCAATCTCAATGGACCGCTTGGGATTGGTGATTCTGCATCGATCAACGGGATTGCTTCGGAGGGATCACAGTACATACAAGGAGCAATTTCATTGCCCGGATCAATGGATGGCCTACGCTTAGGTGTTGCGGGTACCTATTTGCAGTATAAAAATGTCAGTAATTATGCTTATAACGGAGGGGCTGGCGATGCGTGGACTGCTGGCCTTAGTGCTGCCTACCCTTTGGTGCGCAGTGGCGGGGCAAATCTAAATGCGAGTATTAATTACGATATCAAGGGTTACAATAATCGCAACCTTACGAGCAATACCGTAACCAGTGCATACAATATTAATGATCTCTCAGCGGGTTTTTCGGGAAATATAAGCGACGATCTTTTGGGTTTATATGCTGTTAACAATGGGTCAATTACTGCGGTTTTGGGTTATTTGGATATTTTGGCAACCAGCCCATCTAGTTACAGTGCCTATCAAGTTGCCAACACTTACCCCCCCCTATACAACAGATATACACCAGCGACATTTAGCAAACTCACCTTTTCCGGAAATCGAAACCAGCAGATCACGGAGGATGGTGCCACTAGCTTAATTCTGGCCGCCTCTGGTCAATTTGCCTCTACGAATCTAAATAGTGCTGAGCAGTTCTATTT
>CAIYZI010000594.1 GCA_903930665.1 uncultured beta proteobacterium | reverse complement strand
CAAATTGCGGGTCACGTTCAGGTTAATGACTGGGCCATTATGGGTGGTATGTCAGGTGTACATCAATTTGTGCGCATTGGTCAGCATGCCATGTTGGGCGGAGCCTCTGCATTAGTGCAGGATATCCCTCCGTTTGTGATTGCCGCTGGCGATAAGGCCTCCCCTCATGGCATTAATGTAGAGGGCTTGAAACGTCGTGGTTTTTCAAGTGAAACGATTTCTGCTTTACGTCAGGCTTATAAAGTTCTGTATAAGGATGGCTTGAGTTTTGAGGATGCGAAAGTAGAGCTCGGGAAAATGGCTGCTGCCAGCACTGCAGATACAGTCACCGCTGAAAAGCTCAAAGAATTTCATGATTTTATTGCCGCCTCAACGCGCGGCATTATTCGATAGCGATTGGCTGGTTTTGCCTAAACTAGCGTGCGTGGCTGGTGAGCCTTCGGGTGATTTGCTTGCTGCGCCTGTATTGTGTGCCCTCAATCAAATGCCTGGTATGGCCGGATTAGAGGTTTATGGCATCGGTGGTCCTCGTATGCAGGCTGAAGGACTTCGTTCTGATTGGCCAATGGAAACCTTGAGCGTGCGCGGTTATGTGGAGGCTATTCGACAACTGCCAGCAATCTTAAAGTTAAGACGCGAGTTGATTGCTAACCTCTTAGGCGAAGGTCGTCCTGATGTGTATCTTGGAATTGATGCCCCTGACTTTAATTTGGGGGTAGAGCTCCAATTACGTAAAGCTGGCATACCTACTTTGCACTTGGTGTCACCCTCAATTTGGGCTTGGCGGGCAGGGCGAATTAAAAAAATACAACAGGCAGTCGAGCGGATGCTATGTATTTTCCCTTTCGAAACTGAAATCTATGATCGAGCTGGCGTTGCCTCTACTTATGTTGGTCATCCACTAGCAAGTGATATACCTGAAGAGCCCAATATTGAACAAGCTAGAAAACGGGTTGCCGAGATTTTAAGTATTCCTAAAGATGACTTAGGTGGAAAGGTGATTGCAGTGTTACCAGGCAGTCGTGGATCAGAGATTGAATTGATAGCCCCAGTCTTTTTTGACACAATGCGATTGTTAGCGGATAGACTTAAAGGGGAAAAGTTACAGTTCCTGATTCCGATAGCAACTCCTCGGTTGCGTGCGCCCCTTGAGAGACTTAAAGCTGATACGCAAGCTTTAAATCCAGACATTTCAATTCATTTGTTAGATGGTGAGGCAGATGCAGTTTTAGAGGCTTCAGATGTAGTGTTAATTGCTAGTGGTACTGCTACCTTGCAAGCCGCCTTATGGAAAAAGCCTATGGTGATTTCTTATAAGGTACCTTGGTTGACTGCGCAGATTATGAAACGGCAAGGTTATATGCCGTATGTAGGCTTGCCTAATATCTTATGTGGCGAGTTTGTAGTGCCAGAACTTTTGCAAGATGATGCTACTCCTGAAAAATTAACAAATGCATTGCTTGCATGGCTGAATAATCCGACCAAAGTAGCTGAACTCAAAATGCGTTTTGCCAAAATGCATGAAGCCTTACGTAGACCAACTGGTTTGATTGTTGCGGAAGCTGTCGCGCAGATTATCCATTCTGGACATCAGAAGCGGGTTGGTCCGTGAGTGTGATTTGGGTTTGTGGTGTGGATGAGGCGGGACGTGGGCCTTTGGCGGGCTCCGTAGTTGCTGGCGCAGTAGTATTAGACCCGCTTAATCCTATTGAGGGCTTGAGGGATTCAAAGAAATTAACTGCTGCTCGCCGTGAATTTTTATACGAACAAATTCTGAATAAAGCAAAAGCATGGGGCGTGGGAGAAGCGAGTGCACAAGAGATTGATCAAATCAATATCTTGCAGGCAACGATGCTAGCCATGCGCCGCGCCATAGAAGATCTCACTATCAAGCTGGGATCGTGGCCAGACAAAGCCTTGATTGATGGCAATCGCTGCCCTGAGTTACCCATTCCTGCCCAAGCTATTGTGAAGGGTGATGCTAAAGAGCCAGCGATTTCTGCTGCCTCAATAATTGCTAAGGTAACGCGAGATAAGCAGATGATGGAATTACACCAACGTCATCCTCAATATGGATTTGCGCAACATATGGGTTATCCAACAGAATCTCACTTTGCCGCTCTTCAAGAATTTGGTGCTTGCGAGCAACATCGCAGGAGTTTTTCTCCGGTTCGTAAAGTTTTAGAAATGAGTCGTCTATGAATCATGATTTGAAATTCGAGCCCATCTCCTCTAAAGATAATCCTTTATTCAAAGAAATTCGCCTTTTACAAGCAACGGGTTCAAAAGGTCAAAAGGCGAGAATAGCTTCTGGATATGCTTTGTTAGAAGGTATCCATCTGGTACAGACTTGGGTTGGTGATCCCGCCCTCAAAACCTTATTAACATCAGAGGTGGGTCTGGGAAACAGTGAAATATCCCACGCCCTTTACTCTCATCTTGAGATTTGTCCAGAAACCAGAGTGTTTCTGTTGGATAAGGGGTTATGGGATTTATTAAGTGATTTAGTAAATGCGCCACATATTGCTGGCTTGCTGGAGCTTCCAAAATCGAGCTTAATGCCCTCGCAATCGATCTCTACTTTGGCTGGAGATGTGGTGATTTTGGATCGTATTCAAGATGCTGGCAATGTCGGGGCAATCTTAAGAACTGCAGCTGCGGCTGGGTTTACACAGGTCTTGGCTATATCGGGTTGCGCGCATTTATGGTCAAGCAAAGTATTGCGTGCAGGTATGGGAGCACATCGCTTACTCGACTTATATGAAGGCTGGTCTAACCAGCAAGTCTTAAGCGCTGTTACAGCACCTTTTCTCGCAGCTACGGCTGATGGCTCTACTGATTTATTTAATATGAAAAAAGATCTGATTCATCCTGTAGCCTGGATCATGGGGAGCGAAGGACAGGGCGTATCTGAGGATCTTTTGGCTCAGGCTAAAGGGGTATCCATTCCCATTGACCCACGGGTTGAGTCCTTAAATGTTTCTACGGCTGCAGCAGTGTGTTTATTTGAAACAGTGCGCTCTAGACGCATTTAATTTTATTGAATTGGATTAGCCAACAAGGCTGTTTAACCCAAAATTGTTTTATCGGATTTCATCGACTGTAATACGGTGGTCGCAATTTCTTCAATGGACTTGCTGGTAGTTGCAACCCAAGGAATCGACTCCTTTTTCATCATCGAAGTTGCCTCATT
>CAIYZI010000593.1 GCA_903930665.1 uncultured beta proteobacterium | reverse complement strand
CAGAATCAGAGCAAACAACAGGGGCAGAAATGAAAAGCGTTTTAAGCGATGGAGCATCTCAATTTGTGTTTAAAGTGTTGGTGGTTTTAACGACTTGGGTATCTTGATTCGTGTGCCATCAAATTCCTGGGCTCAAGGTCACGGACCCGCATACCCAAACACCCACTGCGCATATTTTTTCTTGCCGGCAAATTCTGAGAACCTGTCATCAAAGTTAGCCGTCTTGATTGGCATTGCTTCTGACGTGCTGGCCACACCTTGAATGCCGCCAAGCGGACTCATCACCAGGCGCCAGTCACGCTTACCTGTTATCGGATCGACATAGATCTGGCGCAGGTGGCGTTTCACAAACAAAAATCTGTCGTCGAGCAGCAGGTCTTCGATGCGCTGCGGGTAGACCTTCACCGAGCCCGGAGAGCTCAGGTAGTAGCTCTCGATTGCCTGTGAGAACTCCAACCCGATTTGCAGTAACTGGGCTTCCTTTTGGCGCTGGCGCTCGATGGACCAGAGCTGGGCCCCGGCTGCCAGGGCGACCCCCAGGAACGCAACCGCAAAAAGCATTGCCAGATAGACGGTGCCGTGACCATTGCGGCGGCGAAACAGGCGTGGTTGAAAGGCGTGCAGTGTCCCTGCAGACAATGTTTTGATGCTGGATCTGACAATGCCTGATGAACGCCCAGTTTGCTGTTTCATCCCGCTTGCCATCACAAATCCTTGTAGAACTGGCCCTGCGCCGTCTTGCCCAGCGCGCCGCTGTGCACATCGATGACGCCAGGGTTGTTGGGGTCAGCAGACTGCTCCAACACCCAGGACGCTGATGATCCTGTAAATGGGTCAAGCGGTACTCGGCGCAGGTACTTGTTGGTGACCAGGTCGTCCAGGCTTTGTGGGTATTTTCCGGAGTCGCCGTGCATCTTGTCGATGGAGTCGCGCAGGGCAAACAGGTTTTGTTGCAACACGGCCAGATTGGCCTTGTCCACGCTGTGGGTGTAACGGGGTGCGGCAATTGACAACAGCGCCCCGATGATGGCGAGCACCACCAGCAACTCGATCAAGGTAAATCCGGTTAGCAACCTTCCCTGCGAGTGCGCTTTGCGGTTGTTGCCACGGGCGTTGTAACAGGCTTTGTAACAGGTATTGTTAGGCTTGATCATTGGAGTGACCTCAACGAAGAATTCGCGGTCCGGCATCTCTACCACGTGTTGTAGGGCAGCTCATTCAAACCAACCGCCGTTGAGAGCGAATACACATCAAAGACGTCCGCCTCTGCCTTGGGTTCTTCGTGGCTGGATGCGTAGCTGCGCAGGCCCCAAGTGTCAGCGGCACTGAGCTGCAGGTCCTCGTTCATGGGGTCACGCGGAATGTGGCGTAAAAAATAGATGCGTTGCGAGGTTGATACGCCGCTATTGCCATTGACGCCCCCAGCCTGCGTCGGTTTTGCATCCACCACTCCGTCCATCAGAATTTGCAGATTGGGGGGATAGCCGCTTTGCCCGGCCTGCAGGGTGATGTGTCCGTTGTCAGCCGCCTTTTTGTAGGCATCAATGGCATTTCGGATTTGCTGCAAACTGTTTCTCAGTTGCGTCTCCTTGGCACGCCGGTTGGCCAGGTGGGTAAGCGGGAACACGGCACTGGCCAGAATGGCCACGATCACAATCGTCACCAGCATTTCCACCAGCGTAAACCCGCGCTGACGCGTGGCCAAAGAGCGCCGTTTATCCGCTTGGTGGTGTGCCATTGCCTGACCGATAAAAACCAGCGTGTTCATTTTGCTGATGCGGGAGGTGTTGGCACCGGTGTCGGGGGCATCGATGGATTGACAGTGGCAAAGGCCTGCGCCGCAGGGACAATGGGCAGCACAAAGGGCGCTGCCAGCAGCGTGGCCGGGCGCTCACCACTGGCAACGATAGGCTCGGCACTGAGCACCTTCCATTCACCCGGCGCGCTACCCAAAGCACGCACCTTGATGGTCAGGACTGCGGCCTCTCCGGCACCGACCCCTGCCGCGTCGTTGCGCGTGGTGGTCACATAGATGCGCCCCTTTTGCGCATCCACATTGCTCGAGAACGTGGTGCTCGCACCGTCGCGTTTGAAGTAGGGTCCTTCCTGCAAGGAGACCACCTGATAGGCCGCTGGATCAAACGCTATCTGCAAAGGCAGACTTCGCACCGTGCCGTCCGCCCTCAATTGGAGCACCAGGTCCCGCACGCCGTCGACGCTCGCGCCCGCCTTCCAGGTCAATGACACGTTTTTAGCGGACTCCGTGGGCAGCATGAGTTGCTTGCCCGCACTCGTGGCGGCCGCACTGGCGTTGGCATTGGTGCCAGCGGTACCTGCATTCGGACCTCCGATTGCGCCATCACCTTTAACCTTGTCAGCACCACCAACACCGTCCAGATTCAAGGAAGCTCCCAATGCCGGCACCTTCAGGCTGCTCTCCGTTCCCGACCAGAACTGCGTCTGGTTCGCCGCGGGCAATGTCAGATTGCGTATCAGGTGGGGGGTGATGGAGAGCACCAGCTCCGTTCGGTCCTTGGAGTCGCTCTGCGACCCAAATATCCGGTTCAAGACCGGCAAATCCCCGATGCCCGGAATCCTGTTGGCGCTTGTTCCCTCCTGCTCGTTAATCAGACCCCCCAGAATTTGCGTCTCACCGTCTCTGAGACGCAGTTTGGTCGAAGCGTTTCGGGTGCCCACCTGATAGGTCGTTGTGCCGTTGGTCAGGGTAAACGTGTTGGTGACCGAGCTCACCTCCAGTTCGACTTTGATGCCAATGTCGCTTTTGAGCCGAATGTCGGGCTGGACTTCGAGCTTCAGGCCCACATCGAGATACGTCACATTGGGCGAAATCACCCCGTTGGAGGTCACGTTGCTGGTGACTACCGGCAGCTTCTCTCCAATCATGATCTTGGCTGTCTCCCGGTTCTTAACCCGAATGCGCGGGTTGGCCAGAATATCTGCGTCCGTGATCGTCGTGTTCAGATTAATCGTGGCATTGATGGCGGAGACACCTATCGTGCTGTCGGTGGTCTGGCGCAGGTCTGCAAGGGTCAAGCCGTTGCCTGAATTTGAGGCCAGGGGGGTCAGCGTCACGCCCGAGGGCCACTGAATGCCAAGGCTCGTGAGTTTGGAGCGGTTGATCTCCAGAACTTCCACCTCCAGCATGACTTCTGGTTCTTTGAGGTCCTGCAGGGCAATGATTTTTTCTGCTGCGGAGATGACATCGGGCGTGTCGCGCATGATCAAAAGGTTGAGCTTTTCGTCAATGACGGTGTCCTTGGTCTTGAGGATAGTTTTGAGGTTGGACTGCACCTGCTTGACATCGGCGTTTTGCAGATAGAACGCTTTGACCACCAAGTCCTGGTAAAGCTTGAGTTTTTCGGCAACGCTGGGGTAGACGAGTACGGAGTTGGCGTTGAGCACCTTGTACTCGAGCTGATTGCTCTGCAATATCACCTTGACCGCCTCGTCCAGCGGCGTGTTGCGCACGGAAATACTCACACGCAGGTCCGGACGAACGTCCTTGTCGAGCACAAAGTTCACGCCGCTGGAGCGACCCAAGGCATCAAAGACCAGTTTGAGATTGGCATCGCGAAACTCCATGCTCACGTTCTCGCCTTTGGGCAGTTTCAAGGCAAGCTCTTGCATCATCTCGTGACCGGCGCGCGTACTCAAAACCTCTTCGATGTCTTGCTGCAGCCGAAGGGCACCATAGTGGTCCGGGTTTTCGGTAAGGACCTGACGGACTATGGCCTGCGCCTTGTCCACATCACCCCCCTTGAGCGCCTCGATGCCCAACGCAACCCAGGTGGACTGGCGCGACTCTCTGGGAAGGCCGACAAGCGCATCCTGCGCGGCCGTGTTGGTGGGGTCTAGTTGCAGGAGGTGTTCATAGACCGTTTTGGCATCCGCATACTTGCCCTGCTGGCGCAGCATCGCACCCTGACCGAGTGCTGCATTGGTGTAGCTGTGCAGGCGCAGGTTGTATTGGGAGGCTGCCTCCTGATTGTGTGGCTCGGCTTGGACGACGGTCTTGAGGGTGGCCAGCCCTTCTTCGACCTTGCCCTCCTGCAGCTGCTGCTGGGCTTGCCTGAAATTCTCACTGGCGCAGGAAGCCAGAAGAACACAAGCGAGTGTGCAAAGCAGGAGGTAAAGACTTCCCTCCAATGTCCTGCGCCATGAGATGCGCAGCGGCGCTCGCTCAAGTGCAGAAACCTTTGAGGACGCACCAGCGTTGACAGGGGCAGGCAGATTAGAAAATGGCAACATATTTGCAATTCGGTTTATTGGGAGTCGGCCAGGGACGTTATTCAGGGTGGCAAGGGCATGGTCTGGCGTGTGGCGAGCGGCAGGTACATGAACACCAACGTCTCACCCTCAATGCCAACAAACTGGTAGCTGGCATCAATGGCATCTCCCGGCAGCACGGCGTACGAGTCATTGCCACGGGTGAGGTACACCACGGTCTGGGTGTCCGTGCCATGCGATGCGTCGGACTTACCCTGTGCGCTCCCCCCTGAGTTGCCAACGGGTTTAGGGGCCGGTTGCTCAAATTTGCCTGCATACTGGAACGGCAAGGGCGGCGCGGCAGGTGCAGCTACCACCACCGGGGCCGCTGGCGCTGCGGCTTGCACGGGCATCACGACCGCCAGCGGTGCAAATGGGTCCGTTAAAACTGTGGATTTATCACGCAGCGGTGCGCCATTCTGGCCGGCACCTGAGGGCATGTGTTGAAGTGTTCCAGCGCCGCCATTGGTGCTGTCCGCGTTGTGCTGCTGGACTTGTTCAGCTGGCCCGGTTGCATTGGGGTCCATTGCTCCCGGGCGCACGACCGGCGAGGCAACCAAATCCGTGGCTCGTGCATCACTGCCATCACCGCCCTCGCTCTTGTGGTCTTCAACATACGTATAAACCGCTGCGCCGACGCTTAGCGCAAGGGTCCCCCACAACACAAAGTGCCGCATGGCTTGACCGCCCCGGTTTGCGGTTGAGCTCATTGCCCGCCCCGCAGGTACAGGATAAAGCGCAGGTCTGCGTCCAGACGCGCTCCTGCAGGGCCGTTTTTGCCCAACGTGATGGCGTCCAGCGCCAACGAGGGGTTTTGACCAAGCAGTTCGCCCACGTATTCGCGAATATCGCGGTAGCTGCCTTTGACGGGCACCACCCACTGCAGGGCTTCAAGGGATGGGCTTGCAATATGCGGTGAAGATGAGGATGAAGGCGATAGTGATATTGATGTTGATGTTGATGGTGACGAAGACTGCAATGCAGCGGTCTTATCGGCTTGCAATGCCGCAACATTCTGGTCATTACTCTCGTCACGCCAGACGTATTGACCCTGAGAGATAGAGAGATTGTGTTTGGGTGCCGCATCCACCAGGGATTGAAGAATCGCTGTGCGCTCAGGCATCGCAGGAAGGCTGTCCAACAATCCACCCGGCATCGCGCTGACACTACCACCGCGCATCGAGTTTTGAAAGGCATTCAATGGTTCAGGTGCGTTCTTTGCTGAGCCCGTGATCGCAACTACGCCCGCATCGCCCCCAGTTTCAGCACCTTCGATTTGCGACTGCAGACTCGCGATTCGAGCTTGCATCGGCAAAATCTGTGCACCAACAAAGCCCAGGCTCGCTGCCATCAAAAGCGCAGCCGTGAACGCCATCCATCGGCCTCGCGAAAGACCTCTGGAGACAGTCCACAGGGCGCGCTCCCAATGCCACCGCGCCGCCGTCAAGAAGCCGATGCTAGGACTCGATTTCGTCTTCGCAAGCGGCTGCGAACTATTTGGACTGTTCAGCGTCATGGCACCAACCCCTTCAAATTCGGGTCCTGGGTCTTACCAGCCGAGACCGGTGCGAGTACGCTCGATTTGAGCCAATCGGCGTGAATCTCAAAATGCAGCGTGCGCAGTGGGTCCTGCTCATTGATTTCATAGGTGCTGAGATACGGTCTTCGAATATCCCGGCACACGCCTGCAGGATTGATGGACTTTTTCTCACTACCAATGTCCGAGCCGCCGGTGGACTTGACGTTAGCAATTGGCATTGCCGGCGAGACTGGTGTTACCAGCGGGGAAGTTGGCGGTGCCGGTGCCGGTGCCGGTGTTGATGCTGCAGCTGAAATTGCGGGTACTTTTGCCGTTGGGGCATACGGGGTCGAAGACGCGACAGGGTCATTGACTGCACCCGTTGCACCACGCACTTGCCCGTTGTCTTCAAGGCTGGTCACCATCGCGCCGATGGCCTTGAACGTTCGGGCGTCACCCGCAATCACCAATTCCAGCGCCTGCGCGTCGGGTTTGATTTGCGTAAGCGTAACGTCCGGGTTCATGGACGCCTCGACGCATTCAAAGAGCGACTCCCAGGGCATGGACAGACTCTTTGCGGCTTGCAGCAAGCGTGCGCGCTGGGCTTTGTCGGCCGCACTTTGCACCACATCACCGAGTCGCCTTGCTTTCTCATCGCGCACAGAAGTTTGTCTGTCATTGAACTCTTGAGCCTGCGCAATCAGATCTAATTGCTTTTGGTAGACCAGACCAGCCGCCACGCAGCACAGCAGCGCTGCGGCGAAGGCCCAGCGGTACCAGGGCGGTTGAACGAGCCCATCGGCCACCGATTTTGATAAATCGACATCAAAATCAGCAAGCCATAATTTTTTTGCAAAGTACTCGCCAAGTGCCCTATTGACACCCCACGGCCGAGCGCGATGTTGAGCTTTCACCGCACTGTCAACGTCCAACCCAAACGGCGACAGCGCTGACCAGTCGTGTGTTTTGAAAACCTCCCATCCATGGGGGAAACGCTTTGCTGCCTGACCAAGACTTTTTGCTGACCCATTCCCAATCAAAGCGGCAGTTCGAACAACGACGGTGATGTGGGGGTGGAGCACACGCTGCAAAATGGCTTCGCGTTGCACGCAGCGAACGACTTCACTAAAAGTGCCAACCATTAAGACCTCATCGGCCGAAACGCCATCTTGGTCACTGCTGCGGTCAACCTCGCCTTGCGCATTTGCGTTATCTGCGCCATGTCCAAACCCGTCATTACCCAAACTACCGGCGAAGTTACTGAGCCCAATATTTCTGATACCCATCGCAGGACCAATCCATGCGCCCCGCCCGTCTTGCGCCGTTGCCGAAAACCTCTTCCACGACACTGTGAGCGTGTCACCGTCAACGGTCGCAAAGAGGTGGTCACTGTGTTGGTTCGGCCCCGTATCCGGCGGCCCTGCAGAGATGTGATTAAGGCGCTTTTGCTGCAAATAGGCCGACCACGCGGCAGCGTGCGCCGGAACCACACCGATGCGTTTGAATCCTTGTGCCTTCAGTAACGCTTGAATGCCGTGCAACCGAGGTCGGGAGATGGCTGCCACCCACTGCGCGCAACCGAATCGCGGGCTGCTGGCTGCAATGTGGCGGTCCGTCGACGGCCCATACAGGGCATGGAGGCGCTGAACCATCAACGCGATACGCTCATCGGGTTTTAGTTGGGGTCCCAGCCACGCGATGCTTGCCCACTCAACCCAGGCGTTGGGAACAATCACCCGGCAGTTCGTCACCTGGTAGTGCTTTGATTGCCCGCGCTTTGCTGGCCCGTGCTTTGCTGGCCTGGCTGTCAATGTTTCCACCACGTCACGGTGCGCATCGACTGTGAAAACGACAACCGATTCGTCGCGAAAGAAATTCAATATTCGAGAAGGCACTGCGCCAATCCATTGCAACAGCGCCGCTCCTAAACGCAGCGCTGTACCTGAGGCACGCCCCCCTAAGACACGACCCATTGCCTTCGGACCCGTACCCTTTATCTTGGGCATCTCAGTCATCGCTTTGGGTGTTGAGCGCCGCGGGCGTTGCAAAATGGTCTTCATGGCCGGCAATCAAAAACCCGCTTCAGTGGGCAAAGGCCACGCGGTTGACCTCGTCGAGCGTGGTCCAACCCGATAAGGCTGCGTGAATGGCGGCATCGCGCAAAAACACCGTCCCCTTGGCGCGGGCCATCTCTTTAAGTGCTCGAATGGGCGCTCTGGCAATAATCAATTCTCTGAGTTCGTCGTCGAGCAGCAGCAGCTCAGAAATGGCCCGTCTGCCCTTGTACCCCGTGCCGCGGCACGCGCTGCAGCCCACGCCTCGGTAAAGGGGTATCTGATCTAGGGTCACTTCAATGTCCTGTCCAATGTCCTTGCTCAGGACTTGTCGCTCCACAAGGTAGCGCTCCTTGCACTGCCCGCACACCATGCGCACCAGCCGCTGCGCCAGCACACCGTTGAGCGCTGATACAAAGCTGTAGGTGTCCACTCCCAGGTGCAAAAAACGCCCCAGCACATCAAAGACGTTGTTGGCGTGCACACTGGTAAAAACCAGGTGTCCGGTGAGCGCCGACTGAATGGCAATCTGCGCCGTCTCGGAATCCCGGATTTCGCCCACCAGAATCTTGTCGGGGTCGTGGCGCAGGATGGAGCGCAGCCCGCGTGCGAAGGTCAGTCCCTTCTTTTCGTTCACGGGGATTTGAAGAATGCCGGCGAGCTCGTACTCAATGGGGTCTTCGATGGTCACAATTTTTTGGTCCCCGTGATTGATTTCGGTCAGGGCCGCGTACAGGGTGGTCGTCTTGCCGCTGCCCGTGGGACCGGTAACCAGCAGCATCCCGTAGGACTCCCGCGCAAGGTTTCTGAGCTTTCGCAGCATCTCCCCGTCATAACCCAGGAGCTCGAGATTCAATGCCTGCATCTGGGTGGTCAGCGAGCGCTTGTCCAGAATGCGAATCACAATGTCTTCACCAAAGAGGCTTGGCATGACTGATACCCGAAAATCCACCGCCCGGCCCTGAATCGAGAGTTTGAACCGACCGTCCTGGGGCACGCGTTGCTCGGATATATCGAGTTCAGCCATCACCTTGATGCGCGAGACGACTTGGCTTGCGGCGTCTCTACCCGGCATTTGGCCTGCGCTGCTTAAAACGCCGTCAATGCGGTATTTGATTTGCAGGCCCTGCGCAATACTCTCCAAGTGAATGTCGCTGGCCAGGGCCTTCATGGCGTCCAGAATGGTGGAGTTCACCAGGCGCACGATTGGGCTTGTGTCCCGTGCGATGGAGGACATGGTGAGGTCGTCAACGATGGCGCCGTCACCTTCCTTATCCAACCCGACATCGGCCAGGGCCGCGTTCATGGACTGCAGCCGCTCCTCTTGTGCGGACAAATAGATTTGCAGGTCCTGGGGGTGGACGACGCACCAGCGGATTTGCACGGTGGCTGCTTTGATACCGTCGGGCGCATCGGCGCCAGCAGCTAAGCCGTGCACATCAGGTATTGAACGAATCAGTTGCGCCGGCTTCTGCAGTTGACTCTGAAGCCACGTTTGCAGGTCCGTATCGAGCGGGTCTGCCAAGGCAACGGTCAGTTCCAGTGGCTCACATTTTTCCGCGGCAATATCTGCGTCTGATTCCTGACCCACTTCGCCCCCGGACTGTGCGCGCGAAGGCTGACCAGGTACGCCGTTCTTTAACACCACCGCCCAGCGTTGCACGCAGCTTGCAAAGTTCAGTCTCTCAAAATCACTCTCCAGAGCCTGCAAGTCTTGCAGCGTCAACACGGGCATGTCCAGCGTGTCGCCCACGCGCCGCAAACACTCTTCGTCGCTGGCACCCAGCTGTTCGCCCAGGAGTCTCCAGAACGCCGGCACGTCGCGCCCTGCCTTGTCGCGGGCCACAAACAGTTCGGTCTCCATGAGCATTGCAGCTACCGTCATTGAATACTGCCGGCAAGCTCAAAGATGGGCATGTACATCAAAATAATGATGGCCCCAATGGACAGGCCAATCACAATCATGAGAACGGGCTCAAACAAACGTGAAAACCAGGCCACCGCACGCGAAACTTCAGCGTCATAAAACCCGGCAATGCGGCCCATGACTTGTGCCAGGTCGCCTGAGCGCTCACCCGAGACCAGCAAGCGCACCCCCACTGGCGTTGCCAGCCCGTGCGCGGCAAAAGCTTCCGAGACCGACTCTCCCTGCGAAATCGCTTGGCGCGCTGCAACCAGGCCGCTGGCGAGCGCAGGCTGGGCCAGCAAATCCGAGGTCATGTCCAAGGCGCGCACCAGCGGAATACCCCCCGAGAGCAGCATGGCCAGGGTGCGCACGAATTGGGCTAATTGGTAGGTGCGCAAATACTCTCCGATTCGGGGGAGTCTCCACAGGTACTGCATAACACGGGCTTGCAGCGTTTTGCGGCTCAAGGCATACATGCAACCACCAATGGTGACAACCAGAGCGGCGACAAAGCCCAGCAAGTGCTCATTCATCAGAATGCCCCACTCCATCAGCCAGCGCGACAGCAGGGGCAGATGGTTTTGACCGACATCGGCGTAGATGGCGCTAAAGCGCGGCACCACGTAGGTCATCAAGAACAAAATGACCAGCCCTCCGAGGCCCAACAGCAAGGCCGGGTACACGCTTGCGGCAATGACTTTGTCGCGCACGGCGTTGAGCTCGACCTGGTAGTCCAGGTAGCGGCTCAGTGCCGGTGTGATTTGCCCGGTGCGCTCTGCCGAGCGGATGGTGGCAATCAGCAAGGTGGGAAAGACTGGCGCAGTGGCGGGCTGCGCATCGGGAGTTGCAGCGCCGCCTTGGCCGGAATATTGGCCCACGCCAGCTCCGGTTGCGCTTGACGCCGTATTGACACCGTCCTGCGCTGGAGACAGATGGGAGAGTTCCATCGCCTGGGACAGCGTTTTGCCGCTGCGCAGGTGCTCCATCACGACGCCCAGCACTTGAGCGACGACCGGGTCTTTGGCCTTTTGTTGCAGGATGTCGATGGCCTCCACCAGTCCCATGCCGGCTTG
>CAIYZI010000592.1 GCA_903930665.1 uncultured beta proteobacterium | reverse complement strand
GGTGCTCATCTGGATGCCGAACGTGATTTTCATGTCGCTCGTGTAGCGCGCCGCGAGGTTAGAGAAAAAGTGACAAAGGTTGGAGAATTTAGCGGTTTTGGGGGCAATTAAAGAGGATTGCACAGGAATTGCAGAAAGGGTGCAAAAGGCCTGAAACCGCTATGGGGTGGCCTGGGGATTGCCGGATGACGAATCGGATAAATCGATTGCTTTAAGGCGCGAGATTTCAGAATTGAGCAAATTAAAAGCCGGGACCTCGTCACCCTTCAAAGGCACACGTTTCATAAATTCTCTTAAAGCCTGAAGGCTTCTTTCGGTTAATGTAAATTGGTATGTTTTCATCGTGATCCTAGTTTTTCGTTTCCTGCATCACAGCATTGTTCGGGAGGTGGTGCTCCTGCCGGGTGCGTTCTGTTCGCCCGCGCAAAAAGTTGTTCAGCGAATGCCTGTGTATTCTCTCCTTTTTGTTTACAGCTTTCGCAGTATCCAGCCAAAGGATACCCACCATAAAGACCCAGGCGACATTGGAACCGACGCTTTTGTTGGGTTGGAGATTGAAATTCGCAGTTCATGTAATGGTAATGGTAATGGGGCCGGCGGACGAACCATCTACATTGAGCATGGTACCAGAAAAAGAAAGCCCACTTGGGTTTGTTTGGTCGGCAGCAGCAGGGCCAATTAAATCACAGTGCCGATTCAAATAGTCGTGGTAAGAAGCCGTCCACTGGCAATCCGAATTAAAACCAATCGCAATGCCAACCCCGGAAGGGCCACCCTCCGACGGTGGTAATTGAGAATACCCGCAGGCTCCAGTTGTTCCGCCTGGAGTTCCACCGGCCCAAATGGTGCACCCCATAAAGCCGGAGGCGTAAGCGGCGTAGGACGCCTCCCAATCACTGGTGTCAAGTCCACAGCAGCAGCAGCCACACCTTGTGTCTGTTGTGGGGTATGCCTGATAGCTTGTAACGGAGTCATCCATATTAAACCCATCCGGAGGTGTCGGCTAAAATCCAGAGTTTCTTGCCGTTGCAATCTTGAATTTGTGCGGGTTCGTAGGTCTTGCTGCCGCTATAGCCAGAGTGGCCCATTGTGATTGAACCTGTCGATCCAAGCTCCAAGTCGCCATCAGTGAGCTTGGAATCACCGACCACGACTGCGCCATCTTCGGCAGTGCCGTTTATGACGAATGAGCCGGAAGAACCCAAGTCAAGCGAACCGTCGCCCAATTTAGTGTCGCCAACGGTCACGTATCCATCTTCTGCCGTGCCGTTGATTACAAACGACCCAGATGCACCGAGGTCAAGGCTTCCATCGCCCATTTTGGAATCACCCACAATAATATATCCGTCCTCGCTGGGAGCGCCGATGCTGATGCTCCCGTCCGTGGCGGTCATGTGCAAATCGCCTTCGCTTAGGGTGGTGACATCGTCGCCGGTGCCAATGGTGATTGACCCGTCATCGCCAATCTCAATGGTGCCGGATGAACCGAGGGCAAGGTCGCCGTCGGAAAAGACAGACTCGCCAATCATCAGGGCGTATTGTGCCGCCGTCCCGGTTATGCTCCCGTCGGTGTCGTATCCCAGGAAGATTGAGTCGTCGTCAAAATCGAGCGACTGCGGCTTTATGCCAATGGCGTGGAGGCTGGTGTCGTTGCCATACCCTTGCAATATAATCCCGTCCTGCGTCGGGTCCCCGTCGGTTCCGTTCCCGACAATAAGCGAAAAAGTCGCGCCACTCCAGTCGCCAATTTGAAAACCAAATTCCACGATGGCCGCCGCTGGATCCACAACGAAATCAGCATCAGAAGCACCAAACCACAAGGAATATAACGACGTATCGGAATTGAAATCTTGCCCTATCCAATCGTACCCCCTGTCAGGACCGGCAGCATTCGTTTCTCCGATAGTCGAACTTTGATCGATCGTCGGGATATTGGTCGGGACACCGGTCTGGCGTTGTTTGGCATATTCGCATACCTCGTGGGTGCGGGCCGCGCGGAGCAGCTCGACCAGGTCTTGCGGGGTGAGATGGCTGGGAGGGCCGGTCTTGATTGTGGTCGAGCCGGCATCGATGTCTTCGGTCACGGATTGAACCTGGGCGGCCATGGTCTGCCATTCAGTCTTGCCTCCGGTGAGATTAAGCACGTTGCCGATGCCGATTCCGCCAGTGCATTCCTGCTCGCGCAATTTGAGATCGCCGACGTAATGCAAAACTCTCAATGCACCATAAAGAGTTTCCGCCAGTCCCGCCGGTACCTGTTCACCTGCATCAAATGAGACGAGCTTCGTGTAAAGCTGCGTCTGGGCATCAGTTAAAACCGTGTCAAAAGAGCATTCGTAGCTATTATCCGCGCCAAATAATGCGACTGCCTGTTTTTTTTCATCATCAGAAATTCCAGCGGCAGAAAAATTATAGGTCAATTCTGCGACGATATTGACCTTCACGGCGTGCAGATAACCATCACCAGGATCGGTAGAACCAGTCCCGATAGCGGCGACCCCAATTCCGGTGGTTTTATCGGTGGCACCCTTTGAAGATGATGGATTTGAAGGCTTGCAAAGCCATCCGGGAAGTTGGCTTCCAGGAAGCAGTTCTCGCGGTAAAATTGACGCTGTCGGCGTTTCAAAATCCGTAATGGTATTCCCATTGCAATCCGTTTGGTTTGGGACAGCCGTGATCCATTCATTCGGGGAAAGACTGGAATCCAGGGAAAGGTTGGCAGCGGTCAATCCCACCAGATTAGGATCGTGATCGATAAACCATTGCATGGAATCGGCGTCCGTCGCACCCGACCACGGCACCTGGGCCGTTTTAACATTGCATCGCTGGTACGACGAATTACTGCCGCTCAACTGGATGCACTGGACGATTGCACCGTCCTCCTGGCCGGTGGCCGTACCGGGCGCGGCATCCTTCGTAAGCTCGACAGACGGAACGCCGTCACTGACCGATTGTTGCTCGAAATAAAGCACCACGGCGGGCACCAGCAGCTCGTTGAGCGGGATGATTTCGGAGACGGATTCCAGCGGCAGCGCGCCGATGGCGTAATTGACCGCCGGACCCGCCGCGCGCGACGTCACGTTGAAGGTGGGCGGCGAGGTGGTGTAATCGAACCAGGCGACGCAATCGGGCATCCAGCGGAGCATCATCTTGATCGCTTCGGCGCAAGTGATCGACACGCGCGTCTCGATGGGCGGCAGGCAACCGGCTTCAATGCTGCCAATTTGCAGATTTGCTCCGCACGAAATCGCGTAGTTCAGGATGTCTGATATTTGCTCACCCGTGGGAATGAGAGTACTGCCCCAGGTGGTGCTG
>CAIYZI010000591.1 GCA_903930665.1 uncultured beta proteobacterium | reverse complement strand
GTTCGCTTTAAACCGCTCGCCAGCCTGTTTAGAACGTGCCAATGGAACCGGCAAAAGCCCGGCATAAATTTGTTTCAAAGCATGCCTTCTCAGAAGACCAGAGATATCTGATCCCTCGCAATTTGGATAAAGTGCCTTACACCCATTCCAGTCATCAAAAGCTTCATCAAAATCAAACAATCCAAGAACAATCTGTTTATCGCCAACTTCACTGATAAACTGCTCATCCTCCAAAAGATAGCGTAATGCACGCCTACCTTTTGCCACTAAAATCCGAAACGGTGGGGGTTGTTTCATAGCTGTACGCCATAGCCCATCAATCCAAATTGAATCGCTTTTACCCTCAACTATTAATATTGGCAACTCACTTTCAAGAGCCATCGTAACTTTTACCTGATTACGAAAGGCGGCGGTATCACCCAATGCCTCGATTGCGGCACCAATTTCCTTAAATTGATCAACATTTATGGCCTCGCCAGATGGCAGACTTAAGATCCTGAATCCATCAGATCCGAATTTATCATCCATGCCAACTAGAAAACTCGGGCTATGTGTAGATATTACAAACTGCACTTTAGGGAAAAGCTTTATTAAACTCGGCAAGACTAATCGTTGTAAGTGCGTATGAAGATATATTTCAGCTTCGTCCACAATAACAATTCCCTCTATATCTTCTAGGGAACGATTTTGATTTAATGTTCCATGGTTTGCTATCGTTGCAAACATTGATAAAAGCATAGCTTGACCGGCAGATAAATGCGCTAAAGATGGAATCACCATCCTTCTTGGATTGTGATTATCTATGTCGCTTGAGTTAGTGCCAGTGAATATTTGGACACGAGGCCAAATATTACGTGGCGCAATAGCAAAGTGTGCTGTTGAATCCTGAAGGATAATTTGCAGAATTTGATTCGCCACCATAATACCGGCACCGGGATACCCAACAGACTGGTCTAACAAGCCATCCATAATCCAAGTTACCGTATCTTCAGCAGCACTCTCAACTATTAAAGGCTTATCCAGCTTAGTGTTGAATGTTTGATTATTTCTATAGCGATCTGAACTTAATGCACGTGGCTGAAGCCAGTGAGGCATCTCTTTTCGACCGCTTGGAAAAAATACATATGCACCTCCGCGCAAATTAATATCAATCTTCTCAAGATTTGGCGTCACCACTTTCTCAGCATTTTGAGTGATATTGATTGGAAAGTCTTGAGGTAAGCTTAATCGTTTTCGCAATATATCAACGTCAGACAATCCTTCTCCAACGCGATCTAAATAATGAATATCTTGACCATCAAGATCGTAGCAAATGTGTGCTATTGAGTTGGAGGCGCCAAGTCGAACATCATGACTTCTAATCCTATAGTACAAGGTACCCATACCCTCGGACGTAAGGACGTCAGTAAATTTAGTAGAAGCAATTTGAAGAAGTGAATCAACTATAAAAGACAACGTCGTTGTTTTACCAGAACCATTTTCTCCAACTATGATCGTAGGCTTTGGATCATCCAGGCCATTGAATTGAAAATTGATATTTAGATTTTCAATTGATCCCGAATTCTCAATAAGTAGATTTTTTAATTTAAGCATAGCCTGCAGGCAAGAAAGGTGTGATTTATAAGATATGACTAACTTGTTAAGGCTAGCATAATTAAATTTAAATCGCCATAACCGCAGGTGCTACTTAATCTATAAATATTAACTTTAGTTCATACCTTATAAATCCGTACAACTATCGTCTAAACCCTCCACGCAATCCAGCACTAGCTACCTCAATCTGAGCATCTAAGTCCCCTGCTTCTACAGCAACCTTAACAGTCTCAAGCGCTTTAATTAAATCCTCGGCACTATCCACCTGAATACTGGGCTTGTCCTTAGCCAGCTCAATCGTCCACCTTCCATACTTAATAGCGACGCAAACTTTGCCCTCCTCCGTCTGAAACCACCAGGGCTTGATCCTCTTTGGCACTTCTACTTGCTTACGGACCCCCGTGTGGGCATCCTTAATACTTCGGAACTTCATTAATACAAATGGGGTTCCAGAGATCTGCCCTTTGGCCAACTGGATCTGCTCCCACAAGTGACTAGATAACTTATTCCTACGGATAACAATAGCTGGTTGATGCATGGGCTTTTTCGTTGTTACTAACTTGAGGTTACCTAATTGACTCATTTACATCTCCCTATGGTTGATGGCGTGATTGCCTATACATAAGTTAATTTCAGAGCTTTAAATGGTCGACCACTTTTTAGATTGCCCTTAAATCGGCTAATTTTGGATAGAAAAAATACGGTTTTTGTTAACGAGGGCTAAATACTTTTGCGAGTTTCATAGTTGCATAAATGTCGCAAATAGAAAAAAGTTTCAATTAAGTAAGTTGCAAATAAGTGAGTTACTCATGTGGCAAATGAATAACTCTGATTTGAAACACAACTCCTGAGACTTCTCCTTTGGAGATCTGC
>CAIYZI010000590.1 GCA_903930665.1 uncultured beta proteobacterium | reverse complement strand
TCCATCCGTGGCCTATACCGATCCCGAGGTAGCTTGGGCTGGTTTAACCGAAGAGCAATGTAAAGCTCAAGACATCGCCTATGAAAAGGGTCTATTCCCATGGGCTGCAAGCGGTCGTGCAATCGCTAATGGACGCGATGAGGGTTTCACAAAGCTTCTTTTTGACGCTAAAACACATCGCATTATTGGTGGTGGAATTGTTGGAACCCATGCCGGTGATCTAATTGGTGAGGTATGTCTTGCAATTGAAATGGGAGCAGATGCTGTAGATATTGGCAAAACCATTCATCCCCATCCAACCCTTGGTGAATCCGTGGGCTTAGCTGCAGAGGCTGCTCATGGTCATTGCACAGACTTACCGCCGGTGAAAAAGAAAACGCCGTAATCCGTTTTTAAAAGCTACAAAATAAAATGCCCCGATCTTTCGGGGCATTTTATTGGGCAACAGAGATGCTTATTTTTTCTTAGCGGCTTTGCTGACGTTGGCGACATTTTTCATGGCGGTATCTGTGGCGTTATTTAAATTGGCTTGCGCAACTTCCACTGCATGTTTAACCGCTTTTTGACTTGTTTCAAATACATTGTTGGCAGAAGCAATAGCTTGTTTAACAGCTTGAACTGCGGCATCAGATCCTGCTGGTGCATTTTTGGTCCAATCTTCAACCAGAGCATTGACTTTCTTTTGACCAGCTTGAAATTCTTTTTCAGCAGACTTTGTAAAGTTTGCTTGAGTTTCATGAGCTAACTCATATAAATGACGACTATAAGCCATGATTTTTTCTGCCATTGGCTGAACTGCTTCAGCTTGATGGGCAAGTAGTTGTTGAATATCTTTTACTTCCAATGCTTTTTTAGCGTTACCCATGCTGTCGCTCAGGCTTTGCTTAGCAATGTGCATATTGAGTTCAACCAATTTTTCAATGCTTTGCAAAGCTTGATTGGTAAGACCGCTTAAAGTTTCTAAGTTGGCTTTTTGTGCTGCCGCGACCTGTTCTGGAGTTAAATTCATCTCAATCCCTTTCGTGGTGTTAAGGATGAACTTCACTATGAGGCTATCTCGTAATTAAATCAATGCTGATATATCCTAGATATTAATGCTGCAAAGCAGCATTAATGTAAGTCCTAAGCATGTATCGCTTTAAACGCGATGATGAGAATCCACTTAAAATACAGCCTAGTCAAAAACTCAATATATTCAGATAGTTACTTATGAAACCTCGCTTTTTAGATAGTGCTATCGCACCATTTTTTGTATTGATCTGGAGTACTGGGTTTGTGATCGCTCGATTGGCTATGCCTTATGTCGAGCCAGCCACCTTTTTATTTTGGCGCTTTACGGGGGTGTTGATGGCTATGGCAGTCCTGAACCTGGTTTGGAGAATCAGTTGGCCAAGTTGGCACCAAATCAAACATATTGCTGTGGCTGGTCTGTTATTACAGTTTGGTTACCTGATGGGTGTTTGGTTTGCTGTGAGGCTGGGAATGACCGCCGGTCTAGTAGCTATTATCGTAGGTTTACAGCCGATTCTGACGGCATGGTTTGCAGCCTGGGTTTCTGAAAAAGTGACCCCTCGACAATGGGTTGGACTGGGCTTTGGTTTTGCCGGAGTAGCTCTCGTTGTTGCAGAAAAGATTAGCTTTGCCCATATTCCTTTAGTCAGTTATGTCTTGGCATTTGCTGCCTTGTTATCCATTACCTTTGGCACGCTGTACCAAAAAAAATATTGCCCAGTTTTTGACTTAAGGGCTGGATCTTCGATTCAGTTTGGAGTTTCTGCTGTGTTGAGTTTCATTTGTATGTATTTCTTTGAAACAGGTGTGATGGTTTGGAATGCACCCGTAATAGGAGCATTACTCTGGGCTATTTTCCCGCTATCAATTGGATCCATCAGTTTGTTATTTATGATGATTCGCAAAGGGGCTGCTACCAAGGTCACTAGCTTACTTTACCTAACCCCGCCAACCACTGCAGCAATGGCTTGGTTGCTCTTTGATGAGCCGTTTACGACATTTATGTCCCTCGGGCTCATCTTGACGATGACAGGCGTCATTCTGGTGAATAAGCGTCAAACAAAAATATTAGCCACTATTGCCGAATAAATTTGCACTGTATTGAAGTTTATTTACTGCATTTAGGCTCAATTAAGCGCCCTGAAGCGTAAAAGTTATTTATCATTCCGTATGTCAAAAGTTTTGGAAGGTATTTGGGGATGTTGTTGAATCGAATTTCAAGCATATTGCTCACCTGTTTGTTCGCGTTGTCAGTTGTCTTCGGGGTCTCAGCAAACGCCGCCAGCAAAGACAAGCAGGCCAAAACATCAAAAACATCAGCCGGCAAAACTACTACTAAAACAGTCGCTGTTAGAACACCCAAAAAAGCGAAAACTGTCCGCGTAACCGTTACCCGTTCAAATGCGCCAATTGTTGAAGCGCCCCCATCTCTAGCGACAGCTTTGGGTTTACGTGGTCAGCACGATAACCTTAGCCTGAAATCTAGCGTAGCCATTGTTGTGAATCAAGACACCAAAGAAGTCTATTTTGAAAAGAATCCTTCCGTTAGTCTGCCGATTGCTTCGATTACGAAGCTCATGACGGCGATGGTTGTTTTAGATGCCAAACTCCCAATGGATGAAGTGGTGGTCATTAACTCTGAAGACGCCCATATTTATAAACACTCGCGTCTAGTAGAGGGCACTGCCTTAAGACGTGAAGACGCTCTTCATGTAGCTTTAATGTCTTCTGAGAATCGTGCAGCTTATACCTTGGGTCGTAACTATCCTGGGGGTATCCCTGCGTTTGTGGATGCCATGAATCGCAAGGCAAAAGAATTGGGTATGGATCATTCGCATTTTGCAGATCCCACAGGCTTGATGAGTGAGAACGTTGCTAGTGCTGAAGATTTAACTCGCATGTTAAATGCAGCCTATCAATACAAGCCTATTCGGGAGTTTTCTACATGGCCTGAGTTAACCATGGTCATTGCAAATCGTCCGCAAGTTTTCTTAAACACCAATCGTCTGGTGCGGGCTGGCAATATGGATATTGGTCTTCAAAAAACCGGCTTTATTAATGCAGCAGGTAAATGTTTGGTGATGCAAACTAAAGTAAACAATACACCTTTGTTATTGGTCTTTTTGGATTCTCAAGGCAGTCAATCCCGTTTTGCGGATGCTGTCAGAGTACGCGATTGGTATGAAAAAATGCCTTCCGGGCCACAACCAATCCGTCGCTTAATGTAATTAGATTCCGGGCTCTGCTGTTTTGGGTTTAAAGCCCATGCCCTTAGAAACTAGTAGCGCAGTATCTTGAAGTGCTCTTACCCAATCGCCCTGAATGCGATCGGTTGGGGCACTCAGAGAGAGTCCGGCAACCAATTTTCCAGTGTCATCCAAGATAGAAGCTGCTACACAGCTGACGCCAAGTTCTAACTCTTCATTGTCACGTGCATTACCATGCTGTCTGACCAAATTGAGCTCTGTTTCAAGTTTGCTCAGATCCGTAATGCTATTACGCGTATGCCCAGATAAACCGGTTCGGGTTACATAAGCACGTACTTGACTAGGATCATCACTGGCTAAAAAGAGTTTTCCAACGGAGGTGAGGTGCAAAGGAGCACGCCCACCAATTGCCCTAACGACTTGCATGCCAGATCGTTCGCTATACGCGCGATCCACATAAACAATCTCATCGCCCTGTCTAACGGATAGGTTGATGGTCTCACCAGTTAACTTATGCAATGCTCGCATCGGAGCTTGTGCAGCCTCACGAACTGACAATCTAGCCTTTACTAAATTGCCTAGCTCTAGCAATTTCAAACCCAGGCGATAAGTGCCGCCATCACCACGCTCAACTAGCCTGCAGGCAACCAAATCGTTCAGGATGCGGTGAGCAGTTGAGGGATGTAGGTCAGTGACCTCTGAAAGTGATTTAAGGCTACTAGATTCCTCATGAACGGCTAGGGCGTCTAACAAGTTCATCATCCGTTCAACGACCTGGATGGCAGTTTTACCAACCTCTCCAGGAGTTTTAGCAGATTTGATGACTTTGTTTGTGTTCATGCGTCCAATTGTATCTATTTCTTGGCCAATTGCACAATATGAAATCTCATTTCATTGCCAAAAAGATATGGCTAACGGTTTATTTAGAGCGCAAAGCTTTAGCGCATTTCGCAATGAGTTCTGGTCCTCGATAAATCAGACCGCTATACAGTTGAACCAGGCTTGCGCCAGCATCAACTTTTTCTTGAGCATCTGATCCAGACAGAATACCGCCAACACCAATAATCGGAATCTCGTCTTTAAGCTTACTTTTTAATGCTTTAATAATTTGAGTTGAAGCATTTTTAACGGGGGCACCAGATAGACCGCCGGCTTCATTTCCATACGGAAGATTTTGAACGGCATCACGCGCAATCGTTGTGTTGGTTGCAATCACTGCATCGATACCAAACTCTAGCAATAGGTCGGCGATCAGGCTGACATCGTCCACATCCAAATCGGGGGCAATTTTAAGAAAGAGTGGTTTGCGAATAGCAAAGAGATCGCAAAGGCGTTCGCGCTCAAGATCTAAAGAGCCCAGTAATGAGCGCAGCATTTCTTCGCCTTGAAGCGCACGAAGATTTTGAGTATTTGGTGAAGAAATATTGACGGTGATATAGGAGGCAATCTCATAAACGGCTGCCATGGCTTTTACATAGTCATTGGCTGCTTCATCAATTGGTGTGCTGGCATTCTTACCAATATTTAAACCCACAATGCCACCGTTTTGCCAGTATTGAGATTGGCGTACACGTTTCACGCAAGCATCAACCCCATCATTATTAAAGCCCATGCGATTAATAATGGCTTGGGCTTGAGGCAATCTAAACATGCGTGGCTTAGGGTTGCCTGGCTGAGGTAGCGGGGTAACAGTTCCGATCTCCAAAAATCCAAATCCCAGAGCGCCCAAGCCATCTATATGCTTGCCATCCTTGTCTAAGCCCGCAGCTAAACCAACAGGATTTGGAAAAGTCATTCCGCATAAGGTGCGAGGATCGGGAACTGGCTGATCAATGAGGTACCTTAAGATCCCGCAGCGCTCAGCACGATCAATATTGGTCAGTGTGACGTTATGAGCCTTTTCAGGATCCATGCAAAAAAGCAGGGGGCGTAAAAGTGAATAGCTATCGATCATAGGTTCTTATTATCCCTCAGCAAGAACTTGCCAACGGTCATCTACCAAGCCTTCGAGGGGTTGGTATTTAATCTTGTAGGCCATCTTGGCGCTCTCTTTAATTAAGTAGCCTAAGTAGAGGTAAGGAAGATTTAAATCTAGCGCCTGATGAATTTGCCAAAGAATGCTAAAGCATCCATAGCTATCGGCAGGATTTGCAGTGTCGTAAAAAGTATATACCGATGAAATTCCTTGATCTAGGATATCAATCATGCTGACCATGCGAAGCTTGCCGGGTTGGGCATTATTGGGGCCATCTCGAAACTCGACTATTCTGGAATTAACACGGCTTTGTATTAGGAACTGGGAATACTGATCTTGACTGTCTTGATCCATTTCCCCGCCAGCATGTCTTTCATTCTGATACTGCTTATAAAGCTGATAGTGCTCTTCTTGGTAGCCCAAGTTCAAGACATGGACCTCCAATCCAGAGTGCCTCTTCCAGGCGCGCTTTTGACTGCGTGTGGGAGTGAACTGCTTGACGGGGATGCGGGTCGCTATACAGGCTTTGCATTCATCACAATAAGGGCGATAGGTATATAAGCCGCTACGCCTAAAACCCGCATTGACTAGTTGACTGTATATATCAGTATGAATAAGATGGGACGGCGTTGCGACCTGAGAGCGTGCCGCTCTATCGGGCAAGTAGCTACAAGCATAAGGTGCAGTTGCATAAAACTGCAAAGCGGTTAGTGGAAGCTCTTTAAGCTGAGTCATAGCCAGTATTTAAGAATCTCTTTATTAAAGTTCCAAGACTTTTCAATATTAGTGTGTTTTATCAAAGACTGGAGATTTTCTAAAAAATCCCTACGCTTCATTGGACTAGCACCTAAGGACTTTAGGTGTGATGTTTCCTGCTGGCAATCAATCATCTGGATATTATTTTCAATACACC
>CAIYZI010000589.1 GCA_903930665.1 uncultured beta proteobacterium | reverse complement strand
TAGAGGCTAGAGAGTGATTTTTGGAATCAAACCCATACATGTATCGAGCCAAGGGGGAGAAATCTGAAATGGGTGATTTACTACCTTCCGCAGGGCGATAGATTGAACCCGCTTGAGGGCCAATCGCCCATTGTCCATAGTTCCCAAAAGGAAATACAACCCTGCCGCCAAGAGTCCCATCCCAATTTTTCAGAATTTCTGGATGATTGCCCAGATTGTGAGAAGCGTATTGCCCGCGCTATAGGTTCCTGTCGATTGGCTGGGAAGGAGAGGGCCATAAGTGGAAATGTACGAAGTATCTAAGCGCATTGTTCCGCGCCAGTGATCGATGTTTAAAGGTTGGTAATAACGAAGCTTTAGGGTATCGCTATAGGTTTGTGCCCCATAGTAGTCGTGATAGCCCCAGAACTCTAATACGCGTTGATTAGAAAATTGATCTGGGTCGGGGTTGAGATCTAAAAACCCTCCCGAATACTTGCTTTCATTTGCTTGGCTGATTGTGGTTAAAGCAAGGAGGCTGATCAGTAGGAGGGTGCGCACAAAAACCATATAAGCATTAATATTAAACGGTTAAATAAGTCAAAGAGGGAATATGGAACACACTGTTTTGGTTACTGGTGCCACTGCTGGATTTGGTGAGGCGACTGCACGCCGCTTTTTAGCTAATGGTCATAAAGTGATTGCTTTGGGTAGAAGAGTGGAGCGTTTAGAGGCTCTCAAGGCATCCCTTCCACCAGAGCAACAAAAGAAATTATTGACACTTGCTGTTGATGTTTGCGACAGTGCTAAGGTAGATGGGCTGGCTGCAACATTGCCTGCTGAATTTGCTAATGTGACGGTTTTGGTGAATAACGCCGGATTGGCGCTGGGTTTGGAGCCTGCCCATCAAGCCTACCTCTCTGATTGGGATCGCATGATTGATACCAATATCAAGGGCTTAGTTCATATGTCACGAGCTTTCTTGCCCGGCATGGTTGAGCGTAAGTGTGGACATGTGATTAATTTGGGTTCAGTTGCAGCAAATTATCCTTACCCTGGCGGTAACGTCTATGGCGGTACAAAAGCATTTGTAAAGCAATTTAGTCTGAATTTGCGCGCTGATCTTAGCGGTACACCTGTTCGTGTAACTTGTGTTGAGCCTGGGATGTGTGCTGGTACTGAGTTTTCGAATGTACGCTTTAAGGGTGATGATGCCAAGGCGCAAAACGTCTACACAGGAGTTAAGGCTTTAAGTGCAGATGATGTGGCTGAAGCAATTTTCTGGTCAGCTAACTTGCCAAGTCATATGAACATCAATGTCATTGAATTGATGCCGGTACAGCAAGCTTTCAGCGCATTTAATGTGCACCGCGGAGAATTCTAAGTCCGCTGTTAACTAGGCTTTCCATTGATAAAACTTGGGATAGAGACGCATCACAACCGGTCCGTCAAAATCCCAAGCTTTACAGGTGCCTAGGTATAAGGGTGGCTTATCTTCATCAGAATGAAAGAGTGCACCCGGTATTGACTGAAATGCTGCTGTTGCAATATTCGCAAGCAGTTCTCGTAAATGGGTACAACCTTTAATTCCACCTAAATGTTGATCGATAGTTTTGCGCCAGCCTCTTCCAAGGCGGGCGCCAATCAAGTTATCCATGGGTGGAATAACCAGTGGGCATTCTGGATGGGGATGACTATCCATTGCCACTTCAATCGCTTTGATGACGAGCTCTTGATCAACAGTTAGTCGCACCCACATATCGTGAATTGCTTCTCCGGGCTCCCAAATCTTGCCACCTGCCTCGAAAGGATGGGATTTAGTATCTTTTAAATGTGCCTCAATATCCCACAGACCGTCCTCACGGGCATAGCCGTAAAAGCTAGTCTGGCGAGTGTGAAGAGCTTGGCGTGGCTGTGGTGTAGAGAGCATAAAAAAGGATCATCAAATTAAAATAGAAGTATTTCCATCATAATCATTTGAAAAGAGTCTGACTAAAGTCGTAGTATTCTTTGCTCAATATGGCAAAACCAATCTCCCTAGAAAAAATACTATTTAGCCAAGGATTTGGCACTCGGCGTTATTGCAGTGATTTAGTGTATGCGGACCTCGTGAAGGTCAATGGCGTTTTGGCTGAAGATCCAGAAGAGCGGATTGCAACTGAGGGATTAATGCTCAATGTTGAAGGTAAGGATTGGGAGTTTCACGAAAAAGCCTATCTGGCCTTTAATAAACCCGCTAATTACGAGTGCTCGCATAAAACTACGCACCATCCTAGTGTCTATAGTCTGCTCCCGAGTCCATTTGTCGAGCGAGGATTGCAATGCGTGGGTCGCTTAGATTACGACACTACAGGTTTGCTATTGATTTCCGATGATGGTCAGTTCATTCACAAGATGACCACACCCAAAAAGAATATTGGGAAGGTTTATGAAATTACCACTCCTGAGCCGATTACTCAAAAGCAAATGGATCACCTGCTCAAAGGAGTTGTTTTAGATGATGATCCTAGGCCTTGTAATGCAACAGCTTGCAGGCAACTGAGTGAAAACACCCTAGCCATGACGATTGTTGAGGGGCGATACCACCAAGTAAAGCGCATGATGGCTGCAGTAGGTAATCATGTGACAAAACTTCATCGTATAGAAATTGGCCAATACGTCATGCCTTCAGATTTGGCTGAAGGTGAGTGGAGCTGGCTTTATCCTGC
>CAIYZI010000588.1 GCA_903930665.1 uncultured beta proteobacterium | reverse complement strand
GGGATGGTGTCAAATTCGGAGAAAGCTAAAGGTAGAAATATCCAAGCTAACGCCGAGCGAAGCTTAGTAAGAAATTACTTTGAACGTGTAGAGACTAGACGGCACCCATCTAAGTAAGGATGTAAATCTTTATATGATGAAGGCATAGTCCAGGGAGTTGTGAAAGCAACACAAACCAGAATCCTTTGGTCCCAGGTTCAAGTCCTGGTGGGCCCACCAGAAAAGCAAACCCTCATCAGAAATGGTGGGGGTTTTGTCTTTTAGGCGTTACTTAAAGTAACGGTTAGACTATGAAAAACTGAAATTAAACACAACTCAAGTTGATTGGAGAAAATTGAGGCAGCAATGAAAAATTAGATTCAGTATTACGATTAGGTAACTGGCTAGATCAAAGTTAAATCTAATCTTACACCCCGTACATTCCCAAAATTCAGGATGTACTACTTACTCTATAACTCTAAAAATGTCCCCTTAGATTTTGATCTGCACATTCCAATTAACTGATCTCGCTCTTTGAGTACCTTTTCAATATAACCCCCATCCTCGCCTGATGCGCCAGCGCCAACATAGGATCTCAATCCATTTTCAAGAGAGCCGGTTTGAGCAATAAAGTACTTCAAGATATAAGCCCCTATGCGAATGTTTACCTCAGGACGTGCAGCTTGACTCGCACCACCGTAAGGCAAGTATTTGTCCAAATGTATTGCTGTCATTACCTGCATTAGCCCTTCTGCACCAGCCGAACTACGCAAATTAGGATTGAAATTTGACTCAATAGACATGATTGCCATCAATAGGATTGGATCTATCCTCACTTCCTTGCCAACAACTACCGCATTTGATATGTATTCATCCATTTTCTGACGATCTAGAGAATACTTATTCGCAAAATACTCTGATACAACCCTCTGGTTATCTATGGATGCCAATAAATTAGAGTTCACTGCCAAAGGATCCAATTTGGAAATAGGAATCCTATCTGAAAGGTGTGTGATTGTAGGAACTTTTATGTTGGCAACATCTGGTTTCAATAATGCTATGCCTTGATGTCCGATCACCTCCTCACCTGCGGGGTTATTGGAGGTTAGCTGCAAGCCATTTTGCCAAATAAGGGCTCGCGCATTATCAGGCACCAAAAATTTTCCGCCATCAAAAAATCCAGAGCCAGTGCCCGCGCCTGAGAGCCATATACCCACTATCGCAAAGGCGCAGATAAATAGTAGGCTATTTGCAATAGATAAGCTCGCTTTGTGAAGCCCAGAGAGTATGCAACGAAACCTTGCATCGACCACATCAAAGTTGAAATGGAAAACCCTCAAATTTATCAATCTAACTTTAGCCATATTTTTTTAGTGAGCAATAAGGTAATGCTGCAATGCACAAATTAATAACAATGATGCATATTAGGAATTTTTATATATAGAGTCAAGAATATAGAAATAAAATATGATAACTTTTAGATCTATATACAGCCTCAAACTCTTGGAGAAAATTGCAAAAGTATAATAATTCCAATGAATTCAGTTTGTTATGTTTGTTTGCGTCCACTGATTTCATTTGATGAAATGCCTAAGAATATTGGGAAATTCATCAAATTCTTAAGAAAACACTATATGTAGTTAAGCTGACTCAAAGAGGCTCAAGGGCTTGCATGGGATCAAAATAGTCTCTTTGAACGGCGTGGCTGCCCGATCTACTTATTCAGATTAATCAACTGGAAGCTCTTACTAAAGTCTCTTGCGCTTTGCTGATACCCATCAACGGTAAGGTGTATTAGGTCTTTAGCCATCAATGGAGGGGTTCGCTTTATCCATCGGTATGCCCCACCCATACCACCCATTTCGCCCTGCCAATCCCAAAATGAACATCCGTACTCGCGCCCAATATTCTTTTGGGTCTGACTAATCTCATAATGAATCTTAGAAAAAGTTAATAACTCTTTTGGAGATCCAGGCTGGCGCTTGGACTTTTTGCCGGCTCTCTTAAATAAAACGCCTCTGTCAGTTGGTCCAATTAGGACACAGGCAGATTCCGGATAGATTTTCCTCATATTAGATAATTGAGCTTTTAAATTTTCGCTATAAAGCTCCAAGTTGAATGGACGTTGGTTCCCTTCATTGGTCCCATATTCAAAAATAACAAGGTCATAAGGATCCCCCATGCCATGCGAGCGAAAATGATTAGGGCTGATATTTTTCCAAGATAACCCAGTCGCACCCGGAATGCCAAGGGTGTCAAAATAGACTGCAGCAGATTTATTGTATTCAGGAATAAATCCATCAATGGCTATAAAGCCTTTTACAAGCCTTAGTTTTAATATTGAGAAACTTTTATCAGAGTTAATTTTCAATTGGCCTAAGTTAGATTTATCTAAAAGTAACTCCTCTTCTGGGCCATCATCAATTGATAATGAGATGGTGACTGGAGTGGCGGCGTCACTTATTGAGTACAAAATATCCAAACTTTTTAGTCTTGCATCATTCCTTGCTTGTCCGAAGTCTATCCATATGTACCCACCCTCGGCTCCAGATACAATCTTGGCAAGCCCGCGTAAAAACTCAGCGCTTGATGTAGCACGATAAGCGTAGTCATACTTCCAAGAAGGCCCGACACATACTTTATTAACTGGAAGACGCACACCAGCACGCCCCATTAAAGGCGGAATAAATGTTGGCAAAACATTATCTGGATTGGCGACAAAACTCTTGATGAGCTCATCTGAAAAGAACCTTGCAGCAGCGTGGCTATCACCCCACAACGCAACCCGCAAAGGAGAGGAGTTCAATTTTGATAAAAGAAGGGATGAAGGCTCGTTTTGAGTACCCAGATTCTGAGGTAAATCTAGTGCGGTAATCTCTTCATCGCTGGGAAGCTCAATGATCTCGTTATCTATCGAAGGCTTCG
>CAIYZI010000587.1 GCA_903930665.1 uncultured beta proteobacterium | reverse complement strand
CTGTGATGGCCAGACCTGGCGTGTCGCGTTCGGCCTGCTTCGTCATCTCGTCGACATCTAAGAGCCGCAACTGTCAAGTACGGTGTTCGCCGGACTCTTACCCTGGCTTCAACAGCGGGCCTGGATAAAAAAATTATCTGCCACATTAGCGGTAATTCGCTGCGAGTTGGAGGAGCGCAAGATTTACTGAAAAGCGGAGCCAGTCTGCCCCAGATCATGCTGGCAGGCGGTTGGACTAAAACGGATACCGTTATGCGCTACGTTGAACGAACAACTCCACCAAAGTGATCAGATTTCCCGTCGCAGTAGTCCTGATAGGTACTTTTGGCGCCCTACCACAAAGTAGTTTTCGAACTCCAGCATCAAGCAATAAGCGTGCTACTGTCCACCCATCTACGATGGAACTCAAAGCGCCAATCAATCCCATAGAAGGGCATGACTTCCATTACAAAACACTTGTAATATTAAATAATATTAGCACCAGAAAAGCGAAACTCCCACGAGTTGCAAGATCTAAATTGTTGGATAGCTTTTTCTGTAGCCTTGAAGTTCAGAGCCTGTTTTATTAGAGTACTTATATCTTGAAGTCCTTGACTCAAAAAGGTGCCTTCTTCGCCATTACGAAACTTCATCTCACCAAATTCCGTAGAAATAACAGGAACACCTAACGCACGGTATTCATAGTATTTAATAGGATCCACCGATGCAGTCAAACTATTCTGAACAAATGGAATTAAACCAACATCAAATAATTTCATTGCTGCCACTGCCTCTTGATGGCTACAAGCCGGCAGGATTTCAATATTTTTAGGTAAGTGCGGAGGTACCGAAGAATACATGGGGCCAATCAAACGTACTACATCCAGAGGCCGCAATTTCGCGAGCTCTACCACCCAATTCCAATCGAACCATGACGCAATGGTACCTAAGTAGCCAAGTACCTTTTTACCTTCCACCAGCGGCTTGCGCACGAAATCCGCAAGTAAATTACTATCTAAACCGTTACGCACTAACATTACATCAGTTCGAATGACATTCCAATGACGCTGGATGGCAGTTGAAGATGCCATCACGACCCCAACATTGCGAGCTAATTGGTTTTCTCGCCGCATCATTGCAAATTTAGATAGCCCGGTATAAAACGAAGGAAAATCATCCATTGCGTCATAGATCGACTTACAGGTCTTAAGTCTCTTCAAAATTGTTAAGGCCAAGACAGATGGCTTCCCGATTGTCACCATGCATTCTGGAGAATTTGCAAACTCGTCAACCTCACGCAGCAAAGTGGACCACAGTAATGCATTTAACGCCCCAGACCCTGGTAGCGGCTCAACTGGGAAAGCACGTGGACTAACAACTGATAACCAATTTGGTATCACTCCACTTTCAGACTCAGCCTGGAATCCTAATCGTTGAATATCAGATATTAACGGAAAACGAGTCGGATAGGGATTAACCCACAGTACTTCTCCGCCCGTTCGGGCATGAAACCAAGAAACAAACTTATGCGGTCGCTGTGCAAAGCTTGACCAAGGAACAGGTGATAAATAAACTAATCGCATTAAGCGAAGTACTCCCTTAACACAGCAACGATACGCCTCGCACCTTGGCCATCTCCATAAGGCGATATACCGCGTGCCATAGCTTGATATGCGACTGGATCATCAAGGAGAATCTGGGCTTCTTTTACGATTCGATCAAAGTTTGAGCCTACCAATTTCACAACGCCCATGTCTACAGCCTCTGGACGTTCAGTTTCATCGCGTAAAACCAGCACTGGCTTACCCAGTGCTGGAGCTTCCTCCTGAACGCCTCCAGAATCGCTAAGTATTAAATATGCCTTTTTCATGGCAG
>CAIYZI010000586.1 GCA_903930665.1 uncultured beta proteobacterium | reverse complement strand
TTCAGGTATTGGCGCAGCTAACGTCAACCAAAATGCTCAACAGTACGCTGTTGGTGTTCGCCACACTTTCTAATTTAGCACTAGCGTAAGCTAGTTCAAGATTAGTTTGGTATTAAATTAACCCACTGTGGAAACACAGTGGGTTTTTTTCGCCGTAATTTTAGTAGTCACCAACTAAAATTAGCCTGAGAGGTAGTCTGCTCATTAAGTGGATTCAGGTAAGATTGAAATATGAATCCTGAAATCGGTTTTCTTCTGAACAAATCTATTGAATCTCTTAAAAATTCAAATTTAGATTCTGCCGATTTGTACTTGAAACAAGCCCTTAAATTACATTCCACTAATCCTCATGTCCTGAGAATTCTTGGGGTAGTTGCCGCTCAAAGAAAGCAATATGCACAAGCTATTGAGTATTTAAATGCGTCCCTCAAGGCTTTCCCAAAAAACTCACTGGCATTAAGTAATTTGGGAAATATATTTCATGAGCTCAAGGACTACGAAAAAGCAATTGATTATTATGAAAAATCAATCAAGATAGATCCAAATTATTACGAGGCCTGGTCGAATAAAGGAAACGTTTTATATGAGCTTAAGCGTTATAAGGAAGCGGTGGTTCATCATGATAATTCTATTGAATTAAACCCAAATTATGCTGAAGCATGGTGCAATAAGGGCAATGCTCTTGCCAAGTTGACTCGATATGAGGAAGCTATAGCGCATCATGAAAAGGCGATTGGACTAAACCCAAATTATGCGCAAGCATGGTGTAATCGCGGTGTAGTTCTTAATCAGGTTGGACGTTACGAAGAGGCGCTAATATCGTGCATTAAGGCAAATGACCTTAACTTGCTTGATGCTGATGCTTGGTCCAATAGGGGTTTTGCCCTTAATGAGCTTAAGCTTTATGAAGATTCCTTGGGGGCATGTAGTAGGGCAATTGAAATAAATCCCCATCATGCTGATGCTTGGTCCAATCTAGGCGTAGCCCTTAATGAGCTTAATCGTTATGAAGATTCCTTGGAGGCGTGTAGTAGGGCAATTGAAATAAATCCCCATCATGCTGATGCTTGGTCCAATCTAGGTGTAGCCCTTAATGAGCTTAAGCGTTATGAGGAAGCGGTGACTTCTTACGATAAGGCGATTGATTGCAGGCCAAATTTTTACGAGGCGCTATACAACAGGGGGGTAGCCCTTAATGAGCTTAAGCGTTATGAAGAGGCATTAGCTTCATACAACAGTGCAATTGAATCCAGGCCCAATGGGTATGAAGCCTATTGGAATAAAGGCTTGTCTTTACTTTTGCAGGGTGACTTCAAAAATGGGCTGCCACTATATGAGCATAGGTGGAGTGTTAATGAAGGTGGTTACGCTGCAGCTAAGCGATCATTTGATCAGCCTACTTGGCTTGGTTTGGAGTCCCTAAAAGGTAAAACAATTTTCATTTATGCTGAGCAAGGCTTTGGCGATTTTATTCAGTTTTGTAGATACACAAAATTAATTTGTGATTTGGGCGCGCGAGTAATTTTGGAGACCCCCAAAGCGCTAGTTAATCTTTTGGCTAACTTAGAGGGTGTATCCCATCTAATCACCCAGGGCGAGCAACCGCCCCCATTTGATTATCAATGCCCCCTTTTGAGTTTACCTTTAGCATTTCAGACCGATCTAGAAAGCATTCCCCCAGTAGACAGCACTATTCAAGCCAACTTTGCCAAAAACTCTACAAAGATCGCTGAGTGGAAAGAAAGATTGGGCTTAAGAATTACTCCGCGCGTAGGCTTGGCCTGGAGTGGTAACCCTAAGCAGCGGAATGATCGCAATCGCAGCCTCACTCTTGAGCAGCTCATAAAAGTACTCCCAACTGGTTTTGAGTATGTAAGTTTGCAGAAAGAGATCCGAGAGGTTGATAGGCTGACACTTCAATGTAATCCCAGCATATTAAATTTTGCTAGCTCCATACATGATTTTGAAGATACAGCGGCATTAATCGATCAAATGGATTTGGTAATCAGCGTCGATACTAGTGTGGCTCATTTGAGTGGAACGATGGGGAAGGAAACTTGGATTTTGTTGCCCCATGCGCCTGATTGGCGATGGCTCTTAGACAGGGATGATTGTCCATGGTACCCATCTGTGAAGCTTTATAGGCAAAATACAATTGGCGATTGGGGCGGTGTATTGGCTAAAGTTAAGGCTGATTTACAGGGTCTGACTTAGATAATTAGATTTGGCGCATTATTTTTTACACTTTCATTTTCAGAGCGTGCAATTTCAGGCTTGACTAAATTTCCTCCAAATAATCAAACATCTTAGTTGATCAGTTATTTACAGCGAAATAGCAGTTTATTCTTCATCGTTCTTTGGTTAAAAATTAAACGCGCCAAAATGAAAAAGTCTGATATAAATACCAATAATATTCCAGAATATATTAAGAAAGTTACCCATGAAACATCTTAAACTCATCACTATTTTTCTTAGTACGGCGTTGGCGTTGGGTTTGGCCATGCCCCCAACTTCTCTTGCTGCTAGCCCGACTCTAGACAAAATTAAATCTACTGGCGCAGTCACTATGGGTGTACGTGAGTCATCTATTCCCATGTCCTACACAACGGGTGATAGTCGGTTTGATGGCTATCACGTAGAAATTTGCCGCATGATTTTGGCTGATATTAAAGATAAGCTTGGCATGAAGGC
>CAIYZI010000585.1 GCA_903930665.1 uncultured beta proteobacterium | reverse complement strand
CTTGAGATAAGGTTTTTGCTTGTGCCATTTGGTTTTCCTGTCATAAATAAAATGTGCGTTTTAAGTATGTTTCCTTAAGCGGAAAAGGTCGACCTCAGTTTGCTTGCTAAGTGTCGTGTAACAGGACAAAAAGACCTTCCATAAATCAATGACTTACAAGGCGGGTTAAGAATATAGTTATATTCTTAGCCTCATTCTTCCTATAAGTATTTAGCCAAATCTTCTGAATATCGTGGGATTTAGACGACAAAACCCCACGAAGCTAAGAAATAAGAAGAGTGCTGCTGAAGGTCAGGAGAGAGACCAAATTAAAAGGAGCTTTGCTCAAACAAATAAAGTCAATTATTTAGAAATAGATGCTAATACGAAAGTAGCTATTAATAGCATCCTAGAGAATGAGCTAATAAGGTTAGCCAAAAGGAATAAGGTCGAATTTTCAGTTAAGCCAAGAAAACTCACAACTGCAGAAACGAAAACACTTGAAACGGCATTTATTTGGAATGATGTTTCAGTCAAGGAGGCGATAGCTAAATGCAAAACAATTAAGGAATTCAGGGAAAGATTTCCTGCGGCCCAAGATTACGCTAGAAAGCATGGAACATGGGTTGAGCTTAGTAAATCGTTAAAGCGTGTTACTGAACACGGCAAATACACAAAAGAATATGTAACCAAAGCCGCAAAAGAATGTTCAACTCGGAATGAATTTAAGCAAAAACATAAAGGCGCATGGGCAGCAGCCCAAAGAAATGGATGGCTGCTAGAAGTGTGTAGTCATATGCCAAAGCATGTGCAGAAGCCTTGGCTTAAGTAGATTTGTCGGTTTACCCGACAAATCACCCCAAGTGTCCGGAAACACGACACTTCAATCTTTCTTGAGATGCTTATAGTCCAAGCGGTCATCCAGCGCCTTCCATCCTGACCCATCACGGTTCCATAAGATCATCTATTGAGTCCAAGCAGTCACTACATTTTGCCAACCTAGAAAGACAAAACCCCCACTATCGCTAGTGAGGGTTTCTTGAACACTGGTGGGTCGGGCGAGATTCGAACTCGCGACCAACGGATTAAAAGTCCGCAAAACAGGTTATTTATTGGTGTTGATTGATGTAGCTAAGTCATTGTTATATCAATATAAATCAACAAATACAAGGCTTATATGGCTGTATTCAATATTCCCCTAAATTCCATTAAATAGATATAAAATTCCTACATGACCCCTACATGGCGAAATTGAGGTTTTATGGCTAATACCAAAATAGGTTTTACCGCACCGAAAATAAGCGCTTTGGAATGCGAACCGGGTAAATCGCAGACTATCTATTGGGATAGTCGAACCCCAAATTTTGGAGTTCGAGTTACTCCTACCGGTAATAAAGCCTTCATTTTCGAAACATCTTTTAACGACAAGACCTTACGCATAACCATTGGCGATGTAAATATTTGGGCAATTGATAAAGCTCAGACCGAAGCAAGGCGCTTAAAGGTGCTGACTGACCAAGGAATAGACCCTAGAGAACAAAAAGCCGATTTAAAAGCTAAAACCATGGCACGCAAGCTAAAGGGCATACAAGGGCTGGAAGTGTGGAAAGATTACATAGCAGACCGCAAAGACCAATGGGGTGAACGGCATTTATTCGACCATAACGATATGGTTAAGGCGGGTGGTGGCGAATTCACTAGGGGATTGCGACCCGGACAACCAAAGACTAGGCAACCCGGCATTCTTGTTAGTTTGCTATCACTACCCATTAACGAAATCACTAGGGATAAGGTAGCCCAATGGCTGAAAAAAGAGGTTGCAAAAAGACCAACTCGCGCCCGGTTAGCCTTATCGCTACTTAAAGCCTTCATTACTTGGGCAAGTGACCAGCCCAAATATAAGGCGCTAGTAGATGTAAATGCTTGCGACCGATTAACTAGGGAATTGCCAAGCAAGCAAGCTAAAGACGATTGTTTGCAAAAAGAGCAATTAAGCCTTTGGTTTGATGGTGTTAAGCAAATCAATAATCCGGTAATTAGTTATTACCTTCAAATCTTGTTATTGACCGGTGCAAGGCGTAATGAGTTATCCACCCTAAAGTGGGCAGATGTTGATACCCAATGGCATACCGCTTTAATCAGGGATAAGGTCGAAGGCAATCGCAAAATACCGCTTACGCCTTATGTTGAGTTATTGCTGAACAATCTAAAAAGAGTGAATAAGTATGTATTTGCAAGCCCTACGGCTAAAAGCAAACATATAACTGAACCACGCATAGCCCACAAGCAAGCTATGGAAGCTATGGGATTGCCACCGCTAACCTTGCAAGGGTTGAGAAGGTCATTCGGAACATTGGCAGAGTGGACAGAATGCCCGGCTGGCATTAGCGCCCAAATAATGGGGCACAAGCCTTCCGCATTGGTTGAAAAGCATTATCGGAAGCGCCCAATTGATTTATTGCGCCAATGGCATAGCAAGATTGAAAAATTCATTCTCGATGAAGCTGGCATTCCACAACCAAAAGAAGGTGCAAAACGCTTAAGGGTCGTAAATACGAAATAATAGGGATAGCCTTTGCCTAGCTTGACGAAGCGAAAATCAGGATTACCTTCCCTGACCGGCAAAGCGCTTTATTGAAGGTGCATAGAGGTATGCAAAATGGTATTGAAAACAGTTACTGGTGACCCATTAGGCGATGCAATCGAATTAGCACAACGCCAAATTGAAGGCGTATATACCCTTGATGAAGCAGTTAATACGCTTTGCCAAAATGTAGTGGTGG
>CAIYZI010000584.1 GCA_903930665.1 uncultured beta proteobacterium | reverse complement strand
ATTACGCTAAAGGAGCCAACCAAACTACGGAGCGGGAGATTTCTCCGCAGCGCCTGATTCATTACCGAGATAACTGGTATCTAGATGCTTACTGCCATCTGCGCAATGAACTGAGAAGCTTTGCAGTCGATGGGATTCAGTCGGCAGCCTTAACCAATAAGAAGGCATCTGACGTTTCTGAAAAAGAGCTTCATGAAAACTTTGCCGAAAGTTATGGCATTTTTTCTGGAAAAGCAACGCAAAGAACTAAGTTACGGTTTTCTCCTGAGCGCGCCCGCTGGGTTTCTGGCGAACAATGGCATGGCCAGCAAACTGGTAAATTTGATGACGAAGGCTTTTACATCCTAGAATTTGATTACAACCAAGATCCCGAACTCATCATGGATATTCTCAAACATGGATCTGAAGTTGAGGTCTTGGCACCAACTAGCCTAAAGACCAAAGTCGCTAACGAACTTAAAAAAGCATTATCGAAGTATTAGGCTGTGTACATTACATTCATCTTGAAGCTCCCGACCTGAATCTTGCCCTCTACCTACATGAATCACAATATGAGTTCTTTAGCAAAAGCCAATCCTGTTGCAAAGGTTGCAATTTAAAATAATTCCCATGAATGCCATGCGCAAAATCTGCTGCCCGCTCGCCATGTTTGGGATCACGCTCATCATTTACTCGGCAGCTGTCATGCAAAAATCCAAAGAGCTCAACTACCAGCAAATCTGCTTTACAAATGAGGACGATGTTCTTGCCATGGTGCAGGACTCGCGCCCAATGGCTCGCCCCATGAATGCCGTACCAATCTAATTTGAATTCACTCTTAATGAGCGCAATCAGCCCCGATCTATCAAAGTCTATCAAAGTTCTCGCTATGAAGATGTAGGTCAATTTTCAGATGCAACCTTAGGGCAGTGGAAAAATAATACAACTTTGGATTCGCCTTTAAATAGTGATATTCCTGCTCGGTAATCCTGAGGCTAAACCGGTTGGGGGTCTGTTTTCTTAAGGCCTAGTAAGCATATCCCCTGAAAAAATTTGACTGCAAACGGGAGCTTTAATTCTGAAGCATCTCATCCAATAACTCCCCTGCACGCTCAGTCACAACCAAACTAACCATAAGCCTTGCTCGAGAAAGGCCAACAAAAAGACGCTTCTTTATGTCATCAGTCCATTCCTCAAAATCAATTTCAGTAAGAATTACGGCATCTGCGCACTGCCCCTTGAATCTAAATAAAGTGTCTATGAATAATTGCCCATCCGACCATATTGCCGACCCCTTAGAGTCATAGCCAATAAATTTCTTTATTTGTAGATCAGCAAGCGTCTTAATGCCGCCAGAGAGTAAGGCGCTATTTGCCATACCCCTAAAACTTAATACAGCGATTGATTCTGGAGCATAGCCCTCCCTCAGTAAATCAAGAACGGCGCATTCAGTCGCTTCATTGACCGAGCCAATTTCATATGTGTAAATTTCAGGAATCATCCCGGTAAACCCATTCCCAGCCTCTAAGGGATCGGGAGTAAGCTGCAAGGCATTCATTAGATTTACGAGCCGCCGGGGAGATCGGTAGTTAATTGGCGATGTTAGCTTCACCCATCCCATCCAGTTTGTGTCCCATCGTTTATATAAATCTTGGGATGGATCCTCAAGCCAAATTACTCTTCCACCATTTCGAACCATCCCAATTAAGGCCTCCCCCCAAGGACGCTCAAAATCTTGGCCCTCATCTACAATCAATACATCTAGCTGGCTATTTAAATCACCAATATTTTCCAATAAGAAATTCTCTAAATCTCTAAATGCATTGTCACTTTTAAAATTGATATCATTATTTTTTTGCTTATAAAGTAGGTTAGCTAATTCATGAAAAGTCATGCAATTATTTGGCTCTGGGGCAACTAATTTCATTGCATCTGCTAATGGTCGGTTAAAGCAAAGATACATCGCGGTCT
>CAIYZI010000583.1 GCA_903930665.1 uncultured beta proteobacterium | reverse complement strand
TGGTTGTGCCATCTTCAAACCATTTATAGAAAGGAGCTTTGGATTCATCTAAAACTTTAGTAAAAGGCTTTTTCCAATAGAGATTCTCTTTTGCAAGGCGCCCCCAGAAACCTTCATAATCTTGCTCGGCTTCAGCACAAAGCTTGTTGTAGGCTTCCATTCCAGGAATGGTCGCATTCTTAACAAAGTCTGCAGGTGGGTTAAATACGCGGTTTTCTTGCATCAATGGTTCCATGCTTCACAGCCCTCTATCTAATAATGAATAATCTATTTCTACGGAAAATAACGCAGAATGACGAGAATGCTTCCTCAAGAGCTAATAAGATAAGTGAAAACACTTTGGATTTGCTCTATGGCAAACCCTTAAAATAAGGCAAACCTTACTAATAAAGTTGAAATCATGACCAAAATTAAGCAAAACGACCTCATTCAAAGCGTTGCTGACGCTTTTCAATTTATCTCCTACTACCACCCAAAGGACTTCATTACCGCCATGGGTAAGGCGTATGAGCTAGAACAAGGACATGGAGCAAAAGATGCTATTGCTCAAATTTTGACCAATAGCCGTATGTGCGCTGAAGGTCACCGCCCACTCTGCCAAGACACCGGAATTGCGGTAGTTTTCCTGAAAATTGGCATGAACGTCCAATGGGATGACGCCACTATGAGCGTTTCCGATATGGTCAATGAAGGCGTTCGTCGCGCCTACCTAAACCCAGACAATCTGCTGCGCGCCTCAGTCTTAAGCGACCCAGCGGGCAAACGTAAGAACACTGGTGACAACACCCCTGCCGTTATTCATTATGAAATCGTCCCAGGCGATGATGTTGAAGTGATCTGCGCCGCTAAAGGCGGCGGCTCTGAAAACAAAGCGAAAATGGTCATGCTTAACCCATCGGACTCGATCGTGGACTGGGTTCTCAAAACCGTTCCTACAATGGGCGCTGGATGGTGCCCTCCTGGCATTTTGGGTATCGGCATCGGCGGAACTCCAGAAAAAGCCATGTTGATGGCAAAAGAGTCTTTGATGGGTCCGGTAGACATTCAAGAGTTGATTGCACGTGGCCCTAAAAACCGCGTCGAAGAACTCCGCCTGGAAATCTTCGACAAAGTGAATAAGTTAGGTATTGGCGCCCAAGGCTTAGGTGGTTTGGCAACGGTTCTGGATATCAAAATCATGGACTATCCAACCCATGCCGCCTCATTGCCCGTGGCAATGATTCCGAACTGCGCAGCTACTCGTCATGTGCATTTCCACTTGCATGGTGATGGTCCAGCAAAATTAGAAGTCCCTTCCCTTTCTGACTGGCCAGACGTTACCTGGACTCCAGATACTCAAAAATCTCAGCGCGTCAATTTAGATACACTTACCGCCGAAGAAGTAGCAAGCTGGAAACCGGGCGATACCCTTTTGCTCAATGGCAAAATTTTGACTGGTCGCGATGCTGCCCATAAGCGTATTCAGGACATGCTCGCCAAAGGCGAAGAGTTGCCAGTGAGCTTCAAAAATCGCGTGATCTACTACGTTGGCCCAGTTGATCCAGTGCGTGACGAAGCTGTTGGACCTGCAGGCCCTACTACCGCGACTCGCATGGATAAGTTCACAGAGATGATGCTGGCGCAAACTGGCTTGATATCAATGATTGGTAAAGCTGAACGTGGCCCTATTGCCATTGAAGCAATTAAAAAGCATAAATCTGCTTATCTCATGGCTGTCGGTGGAGCTGCATACTTGGTATCCAAAGCAATTCAAACGGCCAAAGTAGTTGGCTTTGCGGATTTAGGCATGGAAGCAATTTACGAGTTTGACGTTAAAGATATGCCAGTGACTGTTGCGGTTGACTCCCACGGCACCTCCATGCATAACGAAGGGCCTCGTGATTGGAAAGCAAAGATTGAAGCGACGATTGGCAATATTCCCGTGAAGGTTTCTTGAGCAAACTCTTTAATAATTAAGACGGTTTCTTTTCTTGGCACTAATCGGCGTATTTGATTCTGGCGTAGGAGGCTTATCCATTTTGGATGAGGCTCTGCGCCAGCTTCCTGAGCATGATTACATCTATCTCGCTGATTCTGCTAATGCGCCTTATGGTGAAAAATCAAGCGAGTGGATAGCGCAAAGAAGTCTGTCTATTTGCAAGCATCTCGTTGACGTAGGATGCGATGCAATTGTTGTTGCTTGCAATACTGCAACAGCCAAAGCTATCGCACATATTCGTAACGAATTACCCAACACCCCAATGGTTGGCGTAGAGCCTGGCATCAAGCCCGCCGCAATGCGTAGTGAGAATGGCATTGTGGGAGTGCTAGCAACCCAAGCCACTCTCAATAGCGATAAGTTCAACGCCCTATTGGCCACCTTACCAAACCATTGTCGATTTATAAAACAAGCGGGTGCGGGTTTAGTGCCCCTTATTGAATCGGGTCACGCTAACAGCGAAGATACTCTTGAGTTGCTCGCTAAATATTTAGAACCCATACAAGATGCAGGGGCTGATACTTTAGTTCTTGGGTGTACACACTACCCATTCTTAAGAAAAGCGATTCGCAAATTATTGGGCGACTCTATTACTCTGATCGATACAAGTGAAGCGGTGATTCGACAGCTAAAGCGTCAACTTGAAAATCAAGGCGTAAAGACTCCTGATAAATCTAGCGATCACCATGGCTCAGTACATTTTGTTAGCAGTAAAGATGAGTTAAAACTTCTGGCGATGGCACAAGAGTTAATGCACAGCGATCTAGAATCCCATGCCGTGGATGCAGCCTTACTGGGCTCACTCCAATGAGCACCCTCTTATCTCGCGTAAATGCACATATTCCGTTTAATAAAACGGAACGGATCATTATTGGCATTGTTTTGCTTTTGCATGTTTTGCCTGCTATAGAGTTTTTGCACTGGCATACGCAGGCACCAGCAATGGATGACACTCGTGTCATGGCAAATCTTGTGAGCCCAGAAGCTGCAAAGCAACCCCAACAACAACCTGCTGCAGCGCCTCCACCAAAACCCAAACAAGAGCCCAAGAAAAAAACGGTTCCCGAGAAATCAACGCAAGCACCAACACCGCCCCAGACCCAACAACAGCAGCAGCAATCTACACCAGCACAAAGTAAGGGCGAGACTCAGACCACTAGCGCAGCAGTTGCACCTGCCACCAATTCTGGTGCTAGCGGAACGCCAATTCAGACTGATATTGGTAAGTTGGTTGTGGTCTACCAACCAGATGCTGATGCGTATTACCCCTCATTCTCCAAGCGTTCTGGCGAGCAAGGTCAAGTTGTTGTTAGACTAATTATTGATGAGACGGGCAGCGTTGAAGACATTGCTTTACTACAATCAAGCAACATTCCCCGTCTTGACCGCGCAGCAAGTGAAATTGGAAAACGTTATCGATTCAAACCGTATTTAGTGAACGGCACCCCCACCAGAATTTCCACCAACCTTTTAATCAAATTTAATTTAAAAAGTCAGTAAATATGAACACACCATTTGGTTTAGCGAATCTTTGGCTTGAAGGCGATCTGATTACTCGCTTTGTGGCCCTTGCCCTTCTTACATGCTCCGTCGTTACCTGGGTCATCCTACTGTCGCGTTTTTGGGATTTACGTAATCTTCGAAAGTTCACGCCCCAGCTAGAGCAATTCTGGCGCGCAACCTCTTTTGATGAAGGATTGCATGCTTTTACAAGCCATGCAGCCAATCCTTATTATCAAATTGCAAAGGCTGCCACTGGCGCTTCCGCGCATCATCAAAGTCAATCTACCAATCATCGCGAACTTTTACAAACCCTGAACTATTCAGAGTGGATGGCTAGAAGTTTAAAAAATAGCATTGATAGCGTTGCTGCGCAGCTCCAAAAAGGGCTTACCTTTTTAGGCTCAACAGGCGCCACGGCTCCATTTATCGGCTTGTTTGGTACTGTATGGGGTATTTATCACGCTTTGATTTCTATCAGCAGCTCAGGTAGCGCGCAAATTGATCAAGTTGCCGGCCCTATTGGCGAGGCGCTGATCATGACGGCGTTGGGCTTAGCGGTGGCGATTCCTGCAGTACTTGGATTTAATGCGATTAATCGCGCCAATAAATTACTCGTTGCTGACCTCAATCGTTTTGGCAATGACTTGCTTGCCTATTTTGTAACAGGTGCGCGCGTGAAGTCTGGAGAATAAGCATGTCTTTTAATCTGCAAAACGATCAAGAAGAAAGCGGCATCATGGCTGAAATCAATATGACACCGATGGTCGATGTCATGTTGGTTTTACTCATCATCTTCATCATCACTTTGCCGGTGATTCAACAGGCAGTAAAAGTAGAGCTTCCTAAAGCTAATAGCGTGCGCAATGAAGTCAAGCCTGAGTCTGTTCAATTATCCATCGATGCTAAAGGTCAAATTTTTTGGAACAGCACCCCTATCGATTTGGCAACTTTTGATGGCTATGCTGAAAAGGCTGCACAAAAAGATCCACAACCAGAAATTAATCTGCGTGCAGATAAGTCAGTCAAGTATGAATATGTAGCGCAAGTGCTAGCAGCATCGCGCCGCGCAGGTTTGACGAAGTTAGGTTTTGTAACTGAACCGAATTAAGTCAACTTAATGGTTTTTTGCGGGAACGCACTTCTCTTCATAAGTCTTGGTGCCATCGCCTAGATTCGCGCCCAAGATACCGCCCTTAATCGTTTCTACTTTTTTGAGTGCTCCAGTAGATCGATTGATCGTCATCTGTGTAAAGACTGAACCAGCAGGGTAAGCGATGTTCCCAATCATCTCTGGATCAAAGTGCGCCTCAATCAAAATTGCGATACTAGAGTCAGTAATTACAACACTCTTAACTTCCTGATGACCGCCTGAATCTGACTGATCTAAATCGCGGTCGTCTAAGTAGACTTTGGCTTTCTTGGATGCCGAAGCTGGAGCAATCCTCATTGCATATTGCTCCGAGTAATCCTTCTCCCATCGCTGACAACTATAAAGAATTGGATCAATAGCGAAACTCAGAGACGAGTATGTCGTCAGAGTAAAAAAGAGGATGAAGAGTTTTCTAATCAAGATCTTGATGGTGAAAAGAATCAATCGATTGGTGCCCGAGGCCGGAATCGAACCGGCACGACTTTTTTGAGTCGGCAGATTTTAAATCTGCTGTGTCTACCGATTTCACCACTCGGGCCCG